>DASQVF010000238.1:0-4085 GCA_035640915.1 Propionibacteriaceae bacterium | reverse complement strand
TCAGCAAGGTCGGCATCGACCCCTCGGGCAACGCCGACACGGCGGCGCTGGCCATGCTGCTGGTCGCGTAGGCCCTCGGCCTCACCACCCCCAGAGGGCGAAAACTCGACCGATGGCGACTTTTCGCCCAGCAATCGCCGGATCACGGGGGAGAACTCGACCGGTGGCGAGTATTGCCGCACGGGAGCGGAGCCCCGTCCGCCGCCGGGGCGTACGCGTTAAGCAGTCGCCAACCCGCAGCTCCGGTCCCTAGGCTGACCGGTCATGGGCCACGTCGATCTCGCCGGGGTCGGGTACACCCTGCCCGACGGCCGGGTGTTGCTCGACGACGTGTCCTTCCGGGTCGGCGAAGGAGCCGTCGTTGCCCTGGTCGGGCCCAACGGGTCGGGCAAGACCACCCTGCTGAGGATCATCGCCGGCGACCTCGCCCCGACCACCGGCTCGGTGTCGCGCAGCGGCGGGCTGGGGGTGATGCGCCAGTTCATCGGCAACATCCGGGACCGCACGAACGTCCGCGACCTGCTGTTCTCCTTGTCGTCGCCGGCGCTGCGGGACGCCGTGGCCCGAGTGGATGCGCTCGAGCTGGCGCTGATGAGCGAGGAGGACGAACCGACCCAGCTGGCGTACGCGCAGGCGCTGGCCGACTACGCCGACGCCGGCGGCTACGAGGCCGAGGTGACGTTCGACGCCTGCTGCACCGCCGCCCTCGGCATCAGCTACGACCGGGCGCGCTGGCGGGAGCTGAGCACCCTGTCCGGAGGTGAGCAGAAGCGGCTGGCCCTCGAGGCCCTGCTCCGCGGCCCGGACGAGGTGCTGCTGCTGGACGAGCCGGACAACTACCTCGACGTGCCGGCCAAGCGCTGGTTGGAGGCGCAGCTGGCCGCGACCCAGAAGTCGGTGCTGCTGGTCAGCCACGACCGGGAGCTGCTGGACCAGGCGGCCCGCACCATCGCCGTGCTCGAGCTGGGGGCGGCGGGCAACTCGGTGTGGGTGCACGGGGGCCGCTACGCCACCCTGGCCGACGCGCGCCGGGAGCGGTTCAGCCGGTTCGAGGAGCTGCGGCGGCGCTGGGACGAGCAGCACGAGAAGCTGCGCGAGCTGATGCTGATGTACAAGAACAAGGCCGCGTACAACTCCGCCATGGCCGGCCGCTACCAGGCGGCGAAGACCCGGCTGGCCAAGTTCGAGGAGGCAGGCCCACCGGAGGCGGTGCCGCTGGAGCAGCGGGTCTCGATGCGGCTGAGCGGTGGCCGGACGGCCAAGCGGGCGGTGATCGTCTCCGACCTGGAGCTGACCGGGCTGATGAGGCCGTTCAGCACCGAGATCTGGTTCGGCGACCGGGTGGCCGTGCTGGGCTCCAACGGCTCGGGCAAGTCGCACTTCCTGCGGCTGCTGGCGGCGGGCGGGTCAAACCCCGATGTCGAGCACCAGCCGGTTGAGGACCTCCGCATCGATCCCGTCGCGCACACCGGCACCGTCCGGCTCGGGGCCCGGGTACGGCCGGGCTGGTTCGCCCAGACCCACTCCCACCCCGAGCTGCTCGGCCGCACCCTGCTGGAGATCCTGCACCGCGGCGACGCACACCGGGCCGGGATGGGTCGGGAGGAGGCGTCCCGCAAGCTGGACCGCTACGAGCTGGCCAGGTCGGCCGAGCAGCGGTTCGAGTCGCTGTCCGGCGGTCAGCAGGCCCGGTTCCAGATCCTGCTGCTCGAGCTGTCGGGTGCGACCCTGCTGTTGCTCGACGAGCCGACCGACAACCTGGACCTGGAGTCGGCGGAGGCGCTGGAGCACGGGCTGGACGCGTTCGCCGGCACGGTGGTGGCGGTGACGCACGACCGCTGGTTCGCCCGCAGTTTCGACCGGTTCCTGGTCTTCGGAGCCGACGGCGAGGTCTATGCCGCCGACGAGCCGGTGTGGGACGAGCGTCGAGTGCAGCGGGCCCGGTGATCGATCCCGGACGGGCGCTGCTGGCGCTGGAGCGGGTGACCGCCGAGGTGCCGGTGCTGCTGGCCGGCGCCGACCTCGGAGCCGCCGTGCCGGCCTGCCCGGAATGGACGGTGACCGACCTGGTCGTCCATCTCGGGAAGGTGCACGTCTGGGCCGAGCAGTGCATCCGGCTCGGGAACCCGAAGGAGCGGGACCTGCCCGGCCCGGGACGCGGAGCGGCCGCCCTGGCCGGCTGGTATCGCCACTGTGCGGACCTTCTGCTCGAGACGTTGCGGTCCACGAGCCCCGACCAGCCGTGCTGGACGTTCGGCCCACCACCCCGGGAGGCGTCGTTCTGGTTCCGCCGGCAGGCGCACGAGGCCGCGGTGCACCGGTGGGACCTCGGCACGGCCCTCGGGCGGGACCTGGGCTATCCGTCCGAGCTGGCCGCCGACGGGGTGGCCGAGGTGGTGACCATCTTCTTCCCGCGGCAGGTGCGGCTGCAGCGCATCCGGCCGCTCACCCGGTCGCTGGCCGTGGCGGTCGACGGGGGTCCGACCTGGGTGCTGCACGGCGACGGGACGGGGGAATCGGCCGGAGTCCCGGACGCCGTCGTGACCGGGCCGGCGGAGGCGCTGGTCCTGCTGCTCTGGGGCCGACTGGCACTGGACGACCCAGGGCTGTCGGTGACCGGCAGTCGGGAGGCAGCCGTGGCGGTGCTGTCGGCGGGGATCGTGCCCTGACGGACCTATCTGCACCCTTTCCTCGCAGCTGCGTCCGCTATAGGTGCCGCAGCTGCGAGGAAACGGTGCAGATCCGTCAGCTGTTGAGGTGCCGGTCCAGGAAGTCGCCGACGATGTCCAGCAGCTCGTCGGTCCAGAACGTGACACCGCCGTGGGCCGCTCCGCGCACCTTGACCATCTCCACCGGCTGGCCGGCCGCGCGCAGCGCCTGGTAGAGCAGGATGCTCTGCGCGAACGGGACCAGCCGGTCCTTGGTGCCGTGTGCGAGAAGGATCGGTGCCAGCGGGCGGTCGGCCGCCAGGTAGGTCCGCGGGTCGGCCCGGCGGACCAGGTCGGGGACGGCGGCCAGCTCCCGACCGCCGAGCAGGTCGCTCTCCGGCGAGCCGAGGACACGGTGCTCCATGGTGGTCGGCTCGTCGTCCATCCGGTCCAGGGCCACCGGGCCGTAGAAGTCGACGAAGCAGTCGAAGGCCAACGGGGGCTGGTCCGGTTCGTCGGTGAACGAGGGATCGTGGCCGTTGACCGCGACCATCACGGTGGTGTGGCCGCCGGAGGAGTCGCCCCACATCGCCATCCGCTCCGGGTCGAGGTGGAAGTCCCGGGCGTGGTCGCGCAGCCAGCGGGTGGCGCTGAGAGCGTCGGCGACCTGAGCGGGGAACCCGGCCACCGACGACGGGCGGTACTCGACGACGGCGATCACGTAACCCCTCCTCGCGACCTCGGCGAGCCGGGCCACGCCCGTGCCGAGCTGCTGTTCCCGCCACGCCGATCCCTGCACGTAGACGACCAGCGGGAACACCTCGGCGTCGAGATCGCTCTGCTCACCGGTGCCCGGGTCGAGACCGGGCTGGATCACCACCAGGTGCAACGCCCGCCCGTCCTTGACCGCGTACTGGACGTGAGGATGGACCAGGACCCGGCGCCCGTACGGGGCGGCGGCGTCGATCTCCCGGATGCCTTCCGCCGTGGCCGTCGAGTCGGGGAAGTCCGCGTGGCTCCAGTTGTGGACGGGCATGGCGCTCTGTCTATCAGCGGTCGACGAACCGGGTCGGGCCGGAGTCCGGCTCAGTATCGTCTGCTGGCATGGCGAATCGATACCAGTACACGGTGGTCGAGCTCCGTGAGGGCCTCCTCGGCGGCAAGATGTCCGGCGAGAAGCTCGAGAGGGTGCTCAATGAGCATGCGGCCCAGGGCTGGCAGCTCAAGGCGATCACGTCGGTCGAAGTGAAGGGCCGCGTCGGGCCGGGCGGCGTCGAGGGTGTCCTGGTCACCTTCGAACGGCCGGTCGGCTGACCCGAGCGAACGCCGGACCCGGCGGTGGTGTCTGCCGGGTGTGAGTCACCGTCGCCGGCCGGCCGCCGGGCTGGCTGGGGTCGCCCTCGTCCTGCTCGGGTGCACGCCGGCCGGTTCCCGCCC
>DASQVF010000237.1:0-6317 GCA_035640915.1 Propionibacteriaceae bacterium | reverse complement strand
GGTGAACGATGACGGCGTCGGCGATCCGATCGGGTCGGCATTCGCTCCCGAGGAGTTCGAGTTCGTCCTGCACGAGGAGCGCCCCGTGATCACGACCGAGGTCGTGCCGGTGGAGCGGGTCCGGCTCCGCAAGGAGGTGGTCACCGACTACGTCGAGGTCGGCGACCAGCTCCGCAAGGAACAGATCGGCCTCGACGTGGACCGCCCCGAGGTTCGCTGACCGGAGACACCACGCAGTTGGGGACGGCGAGCGGCCCGGACGGATCCTGAGCGAGGCCGCCTGGCCAGGTGGCCCCGGGACGATCAGGCGTGCAAGTCGGCCAGGCGTGCCCGGACCATCGTGCGGCGCGACCGGCGGATCGGCTGGCGCCGGCTCGCACCGGGGCTGGCGCAGTCCTGAGGCCGAACGCCGCCGGCGTCTCGCTGATGCTGCTCAACCTGCTCTGGACCACCCCCGTTCCGGCTGGAGCAGGACCAGGCTGGAGCAGCACAGGACGTTGAGGTTGGGCAGCCAGAGGTTGGCGTAACCGCCGAGGACCCCGTGTGTCACCGCTCCCCCTCGCGGGTCGTTCCAAGGGTCGGTTGCTCACGTAGTCCCCTTGGGAGTAACCTGAGATAGTCCCAAAGGGATT
The DNA here is from genome assembly GCA_035640915.1 of Propionibacteriaceae bacterium. Lineage (GTDB taxonomy): Bacteria > Actinomycetota > Actinomycetes > Propionibacteriales > Propionibacteriaceae > Microlunatus. The sequence goes on along the minus strand of DASQVF010000237.1, from coordinate 5,685 downwards.
AAGGAGCGACCAATGACCACGCTGACCACCACCGCGCCGGTGCCGCCCGAGCTCGGCCCACGAGCCATCCGCCCCGGCGACCCCGACTACGACGCCGCCCGCGCCGCCTGGAACCTCGAGGTCGCGCACCAACCGGCCCTGGTCGTCCGGGCCGAGAGCACCGACGACATTCGCGCCGCCGTCCGCTACGCCCGCGCGGCCGGCCTCGGCGTCGGTGTGCTGGCCACCGGTCACGGCACCGGCCGGCTCTGCGACGGCGTACTGATCAACACATCCCGACTGCGGTCCGTCGAGGTCGACCCGGTCACCCGCCGCGCCCGGGTCGGCGCCGGGGCGATCTGGGCCGACGTGCTCGACGCCGCCGCGCCACACGGGCTGGTCGGCCTGATGGGCTCCAGCCCGCGGGTCGGCGTGGTCGGCTACACCCTCGGCGGCGGCTTCGGCTGGCTGGGCCGCCGCTACGGGCTGGCGGCTCACTCCGTCACCCGGGCCCAGGTGGTGCTGGCCGATGGCGACCTGGTCACCGCCAGCCCGTCCGAGAACGCGGGCCTGTTCTGGGGCCTGCCGGGCAGTGCGGGCAACCTCGGCGTCGTCACCGAGCTCGAGTTCGCCCTCGTCCCGGTCGCCTCGGTCTACGGCGGCAACCTCTACTACCCGCTGACTCGCACCCGCGATGTGCTCGGCTTCTTCGCCGACTGGTCGCGGACCGTTCCCGACGAGGTGACCGCGGCCGTCACCTTCCGGTCCTTCCCAGCGCAGCCGACCGTTCCTGAGCCGTTGCGGGGCCGGTCGGTGGTGAGCCTGCGCGCGGTGCACTGCGGCGACCCCGCCGAAGGGCAGGCCCTGGTCGACCAGGCCCGGGCCGTGCTCGGTCCGGCCGTCGCCGACACCTACACCACACTGCCCTCGGCCCAGCTCGACACCATCGGCTTGGACCCGGTGATTCCGCTCGGCGCCCGCACCCGCACCGAGCTGCTCCGCGACCTGGACGCTCCCACCATTGCCGCCCTCCTCGAGGTGGCCGGGCCCGACGCCCGTTCGCCGCTGGCCATGCTGGAGATCCGGCTGCTCGGCGGCGCGCTGGCCGGACCTCCCGGTGCCCTCAGCCCGCTGGCCCGCACCTCGGCCCGGTTCAGCCTCAACGCCATCGGCCTGACCACCACACCCGTCCCGGCCGACACGGTTCGCGCTCACCTGGCCCGGGTCAGCGAGGCCATCCGGCCGCTGGCCACCGGCGACACCTACGTCAACTTCCTGGACCTCGACCAGGCCACGCCCGACCGCATGCGGGCGGCCTACACCGACGCGGACTGGGCCCGGATGGTCGCCCTCAAGACCGCGTACGACCCCGACGACCTCTTCCGCTTCACCCGACCGATCTCGAAGAAGGGACCCATCTCATGACCAGCACCATCCTGGTGACCGCAGCCACCGGCAACGTCGGTTCCGTCGTGGTCGACCTGTTGCAGGCCCGTGACGTACACATCCGGACCCTGCCGCGCGAGCCGCGGCCGATCGACGCGGCCACCCTCGCGCCGCTGACGGACGGCGTCGACGCCGTCTTCCTCGGCTGTGGCAACGTGCCCGAGCAGGTGGACTTCGAGTGCGCGGTGATCGACCAGGCGGCCCAGGCGGGCGTACGCCGGATCGTCAAGCTGTCGGCCCAGGGGGCCGACCCGGCGGCGAAGGTGGCCTACTGGCGCTGGCACGCGCAGATCGAGCAGTACCTGCGGGCGTCCGGCGTGCCGTCGGTCGTGCTGCAGCCCAGCTTCTACATGAGCAACCTGTTCGCGGCCACCGAGCACGTCCGCGAGCAGGGCATGCTCTTCGCCCCGGCCGGGGACGCGGCGATCACCATGGTGCATCCCGCAGACGTCGCCGCCGTGGCCGCCGTCGCGCTGACCACCGACGGCCACGACGGCGCGACGTATCTGGTGACCGGACCGGAGGCCATCAGCTACACCGAGGTGGCCGCCGACCTCTCCGTGGCGACCGGCCGCCCGGTCGGCTACGCCGCCATCCCGCCGGAGGCGGCTCGCGAGGCCCTGCTCGCGGGCGGCCTGCCCGACTTCGTGGTCGCCCAGCTGCTCGAGGTGTTCGCCGCGCTCCGCCGCGGTGAGCAGTCGGTGAGCACCGACACCGTGCAGCGGCTGACCGGCCGGGCGCCGCAGACCTTCGCCACCTGGGCCGCGACCTACGCGGAGGCCTTCCGGGGCGCCGAGTCTGCCGCACTCGCCGGCTGATCGGCCTGCCAGCGCTCCGCCCGGGCGACGGCCTGGCGGAGCGTGGCGGCCATCTCCTCTCGGTCGGGCACCGCGTCGTTCGGTGCGTCCGGCCAGGTGGCGACGACCTCGGTCGCCCAGGTGGTCCACCGGTCGATCATCTCCAGGTAGTCGTCCAGGAACCGGCCGGTCAGCACCAGGATGGGCAGCCGCTCCGGGAACGGGCCGGTGCCGTGCACGTAGCTTCCGGCCACCCGGACGTTGTGCTCGGTGCGCTCGTGCACCCAGGCCCGCAGGTCGGCCAGCGTGGCCCGGACGTCGTCGGTGGTGCCGCTGCCGGCGTAGAAGACCTTGAGCAGGTGCTCGGACTCGAAGGTCGGCTCCGCGCTCTCGCTGGCCAGCCAGGCGGCCATTGCCTCCCGGCCGGCCGGGGTGATCGAGTAGAGGGTTCGCGGCCGCCGGCCGTGGGCGCCCTTGGTCGCCTCGGCCAGCCCGGCGGCGACCAGCTTCTTGGGCTCCTCGTAGAGCTTGCTCCGGGTCCGCGGCCAGAACCGTTTGACCGTGCGCTCGACCTGCGTCGCGAGCTCGTACGTGGTCCACGGCTTGATCGCCAGCAGCCCGAGGATCGCGTACGACGTCGGCGTCAGATTGGAAGTCATCCCAAGGGGACTATAACGCCTGCGCCGCGCGGTCGAACCGACGACTCATCGTCGTCAACGCCGCCGCCATCTCCGGCGGACCGTCGACCACGAAGTCGGCACCCAGCAGCCCCAGCCACATGGCGAGGTCGTCGGGGGTGTCGGAGCCGACGTGCACCGCGCAGGTCTGCGCGTCGATCTCCTCGACGAGCACCACCGAAGGAACCCTGGCGACGATGGTCGCCGCCGGAGCCGAGACCACCGCACGAGCCCGCACCCGCCAGGGCGCGGTCCCGATGGCCCGCTCGACGAAGCCGGCCAGGCCGCCCTCCGGCTCCGGCCGGGGCCGAAACCGCGGCCCGTTCGGAGTCCGCAGCGCCATCCGGTCCGCCCGGAAGGTCCGCCAGCCGTCCCTCGCCGCCTCCCACGCCGCGAGGTACCAGCGACCCCTGGTGTGCACCAGCAGGTGCGGCTCCGCGGTCCGTCGCCCGGTGGTCCCGGTGCCGCTGGTGTAGTCGAACCGGAGCTGCTCACGGGCCCGGACGGCCGCGGCGATCGCGGTCAGGGTCTCCGCCGCGACCTCGGCCGGTTTGGAGCCGGGCAGCACGGTGGTGGTGGCCTGCAGCGTGGCCAGTCGGTGCCGCAGCCGGGAGGGCAGCACCTGGTCCAGCTTGGCCAGCGCCCGGGACGCGCTCTCCTCGAAGCCGGCCACGCCACCGGCGGCGGTCCGCAGTCCGACGACCACCGCCAGCGCCTCGTCGTCATCCAGCAACAGCGGCGGCAGCGCCGCGCCGGAGCCCAGCCGGTAGCCGCCACCGACGCCGGAGACGGCAGCCACCGGGTAGCCGAGGCTGCGCAGCCGGTCGATGTCGCTGCGAACGGTCCGCGTGCTGACCCCGAGTCGCTCAGCCAGCTCAGGACCGGTCCAGTCCGGCTTCACCTGCAGCAGGGACAGCAGTCGCAGCAGCCGGGCGGAGGTGTTCAGCATGGAGCCCATTCTGCCGGGATCGCGGAAGCGTTTCTTCCGCGGTGGTTCGTAGCGTCGAGTCATGACGAACTCCACCGAGATCCGGCCGTTCCGGATCGATATCGCCCAGACCGACCTCGACGACCTTCACGAGCGGATCTCCCGAACCCGCTGGCCGCAGCACCCCTCCGGCGACGACTGGGCCCGCGGCGTGCCGCTTTCCTACCTCCAGGACCTGGCCGGCTACTGGGCCGACGGGTTCGACTGGCGCGCCCAGGAGACCCGGCTGAACGCGATCCCCCAGTTCACCACCACCATCGACGGCCAGGACATCCACTTCCTGCACGTGCGCTCCGTCGAGCCGGACGCGCTGCCGCTGATCCTGACCCACGGATGGCCGAGCTCACCGGTGGAGTTCCTGCGGGTGATCGAACCGCTGACCGACCCCCGCTCCTTCGGCGGCAACCCCGCCGATGCCTTCGACGTGGTGATTCCCTCGCTGCCGGGCTATGGGTTCTCCACCCCGGTCAGCGGCCCCGGATGGGGCAACCTGTTCCGGGTCGCGTCGGCCTGGGCGGAGCTGATGCGCCGCCTCGGCTACTCCCGGTACGCCGCCCAGGGCACCGACGCCGGCGCGGGCGTGGCCGGTCTGCTCGGCATGGTCGACGCCGAGCACGTGGTCGGCATCCATCTGACCGGCACCTCGGCGGCGATGCCGTTCGGCCCGCCGATCCCGCTCGACGGGCTGTCGGCCGAGGACCGAGTACGCGCGGAGCACTTCAACGCGACGCAGATCGACGGGCTGGGCTACCTGCACCTGCAGGCGACGCGGCCGCAGACGCTCAGCTACGCGTTGACCGACTCCCCGGTCGCTCAGCTGGCCTGGATCGTGGAGAAGTACAAGGAGTGGACCCATCCGGTGAACGCGCTGCCGGAGGACAAGATCGACCGCGACCAGATGCTGACCAACGTGACGATCGCCTGGTTCACCGGCGCGGGCGGATCCTCGGCGCACGCGACGTATGAGGGGATGCAGGTCTACCGCGAGCTGGCTGCGTCCTGGGCGGACGACGACAACGCTCACCAGATGCCGGCCGGTCCGCCCACCGGGTACGCGGTGTTCGCCGGCGACGACACCATCCGCTCGTTGGTCGACCCGGGCGGAACAGTGACGCACTGGTCCGCCTTCGACCGGGGCGGGCACTTCCCGGCCATGGAGGTACCCGACCTGCTGACCGGTGACGTACGGAAGTTCTTCCGGCCGCTGCGCTGAAGGGGCGCAGATCGTCGGGCCTGGGTACGCCGTGACCAGCGATATGCGAACCTGGGAGTAGGCCACACCCAGGCCTGACGGAAGATCCCGACCGGACAACCCGGAGGCAGCAGGAATGTTCGAAGAAGCACAGCTCTACGCACCGGTGACCCGCGGCGACGACGGCGACGTCACCGTTCACCTCGACAACAACCACCCCGGGGCGGTCGACCCCGAGTACCGCGCCCGGCGCAACGCGCTGGCGGCGCTGGCCCTGGAGTGGCAGTGGGGCACACCGCCGCCGATCGCCGACTACACCGACGACGAGCACGAGGTCTGGCGCATCGTCTGCGCCGAGTTGCACGGCCTGCACGAGCAGCTGGCCTGCGCGACCTACCTGGAGGGCAAGCAGCGTCTCGGCCTGCCCGAGGCTCGGATTCCACAGCTCACCGAGGTCAACGATCTGCTCCGCCCGCTGACGGGATTCCAGTACGTGCCCGCCGCCGGGCTGGTCGAGCTGGCCCAGTTCTACGGGTCGCTGGCCGACGGCATCTTCCACTCCACCCAGTACGTCCGGCACCACTCGGTCCCGCTCTACACTCCCGA
>DASQVF010000236.1:0-7179 GCA_035640915.1 Propionibacteriaceae bacterium | reverse complement strand
GAGTGTGGTGCGGGCCGACGCCGACGGCCTGCGGATCCGCAACGGCCTGCGCAGCCACACCGTGCCGTGGTCCCGGGTACACAAGATCATCTTCCGCAGCGGGGACCCGTGGGCCCAGCTGTTGCTCATCCCGGACGACGGCCAGCCGTTCGAGGTCAGCCTGGACGCTGAGAAGAGGCAGCTGATGGGCATCCAGGCGGTGGACGGCGCTCGCGCCCACGCGGCCGTCGAGGAGCTACGCCGCCGGCACCGGCAAGCACTCCGGTCCTGACGCGTACGCCGCTCGTTACTCGATGCCGCGGGACTTGAGCAGGGCCTCGATCTCGGCGAGCTCGGGGTCGACCTCCGGCTGGTTCTGAGCGGGCGCCCGGCCGGACCGGCCCTTGGCCGGCAGTGCCGCCGTGCTCGACGTACCGGGAGCGGCCTTGGCCGGTGCCGTGGGACGGCCCCGGCGGGCGATCAGGCCGCCAACGACCCAGAGCACCACGCACAGGCCGAGCAGCGCCATCCCGAGCCAGATGGCCGGGGAGAAGATCAGCGTCGATGCCCAGGTGCCGAAGGCGACGATCCCGTTCCAGAGCAGCCGGAGCAGGCCGCTCAAGTAGAGCGCGATCGGGGCCAGCGCCAGTCCGACGCCCTGGACCACCCGGCCCTTGTTGCCCCGGCGCCAGGCGATGCCGGTGGCGATGATGCCGAGCAGGGTCAGACCGACGCAGAGCGGGAGCAGGACGGTGTCAACAGCGGGCATTCCTCAACCCTGCCACGCTCGCCGACGGCTGGCGATCGGGGAAAGCACGGGGTCCACCCCGGCCGGCCCAACTAACGTGGCTCCGTGGACCACGAGCGCACCCTGGCTCCGTCGCCGTTCCCCGGCGACGACGGCTCGGCCTCTGCCGACACCCGGACCGCGCTCGCCCGGGCCGCCTTCGAACCGGGGCCGGTCGCGTACCTGCGGGCCGTCGCCGCGTTGTGCACCGACCGACTGCTGGTCCCGGTGGTCGCCACGGCGACCCGACGGGGAGAGACCACCGGCGGTCTGGCCTCGGACAAGGAGGCCGAGATGGCGGTGGTGATGCTGCGCACGCCGGACGGCCGACAGGCGCTGCTGGCGTTCACCGGCCTGGACGCGCTGCAGGCCTGGGAACCGGCGGCCCGGCCGGTCCCGGTCACCCTCGACCACGCCGCGGCGACGGCCCAGACCGAAGGAGCGACCGCGGTGCTGGTCGACTTCGCCGGGCCGGCCGCCCTGGTCATCGAGGGGGAGGTGCTGGCCTCGCTGGCCGCTGGGCACCGGCTGGTGGAGACCGGCGACGGCGGGTTCGGCTGGGCGGTCCCCGCTCCGGAATAGCAGCTCCGCGTACGCCGTTGTGCAGTCTGGCGGCGCCTGCGGTGTTTCCGGCTCGATTGGTCGGAGTGTTATCGTGGGCTCCGACCGATTCGGCGCTGGCGTCGGATCTGCAAGCGGAGACCCGATCTCCCACCCGTCCGCTGCGAAGCTGCCGGGTTGGTCTACGAGTCCGGTGCGGCAGCACCGGGCCACTCGTGGTGTGGGGTCTTCGCGTTCGCGGAGGCCCTTTTCGTCTTTCTGGGTCCGCGCAGCAGATCCGTCCCGTCGCCGGCTCGTTCACCACACCACAACCAACTGGAGGACATATCAGCACCGAACCGCGAATCAACGACCGCATTCGCGTCCCCGAGGTCCGGCTCGTCGGACCGGCCGGGGAGCAGGTTGGCATCGTCAAGATCGAGATGGCCCTGCAGCTTGCCCGCGACTCCGAGCTCGACCTGGTCGAGGTAGCCCCGATGGCCCGCCCGCCGGTCGCCAAGCTCATGGACTACGGCAAGTTCAAGTACGAGAACGCTCAGAAGGCGCGCGAGAGCCGCCGCAACCAGACCAACACGGTGATCAAGGAGATGAAGCTCCGGCCGAAGATCGACAGCCACGACTACGAGACCAAGAAGGGCCACGTGGTCCGGTTCCTCAAGGCGGGCGACAAGGTCAAGATCACCATCATGTTCCGCGGACGGGAGCAGTCCCGGCCCGAGCTCGGCTACAACCTGCTGAAGAAGCTGGCCGCTGACGTCGACGAGTTCGGCTACGTCGAGTCCTCGCCCAAGCAGGACGGCCGGAACATGCTGATGGTCCTCGGTCCGCACAAGAAGAAGACCGAGGCGAAGGCCGACGTCCGGGCGGAACGGGACCGGCGGGCGGCGGAGCGTCAGGCCGACGCGGAGGCGGAACGGGTTGAGCAGGCCGACCGACGGGCCCAGCACGCGGCGGAGCCCACGGTCAAGCGGCGGCGCGGTCCTGCGGACAACCTCGACGCCGACGTCGACCTCAACTGACGCACTTCCTCAGACAGCGAAAGAGAGCACATCCATGCCGAAAATGAAGACCAACTCAGGGGCCAAGAAGCGGTTCCGGTTCAGCGGCTCGGGCAAGGTGATGCACAAGCAGGCGGGCAAGACCCACCTGAACGAGCACAAGCCGAGCAAGCAGACCCGCCGACTCGAGGGCAACAAGGTCCTGAAGGGCGGCGACGCCAAGAAGATCAAGCGCCTGCTCGGCCGGAGCGCCTGAGCCCCGACCTTCCCGAACTACTAAGGAGTAACTGTTATGGCACGCGTCAAGCGCGCGGTCAACGCCCAGAAGAAGCGTCGCGAGGTGCTCGACCAGGCCTCGGGTTACCGCGGTCAGCGCTCGCGCCTCTACCGGAAGGCCAAAGAGCAGGTTGCGCACTCGCTGGTCTACGCCTACCGCGACCGCCGGGCCCGCAAGGGTGACTTCCGCAAGCTGTGGATCCAGCGGATCAACGCGGCCGCTCGCGCGGAGGGCATCACCTACAACCGCTTCATCGCGGGCCTGAAGGCGGCCGGCGTGGAGGTCGACCGCAAGATCCTGGCCGACCTGGCCGTCACCGACGCCGCGGCCTTCAGCGCCCTGGTCGAGGTGGCCCGGGCCAACGCGGCGGCGGACACCGACGCCGCCTGAGTACGAGGCCGGATCGGCCAACCTGCTCCGCTCCGCGCGACGTTTGTTGCGGCGTAAGGAGCGCCAGCGGGCCGGCCGGTTCCTGGCCGAGGGTCCACAGGCCGTCGTCGAGGCCGTGGCGGCCGGCGCGGCGGTCGACATCCTGGTCGCCGATGAGGTCGTCGACCGGTACCGTCCGCTGCTGGACCAGGCGAGGGCGGACGGCGTACGCGTCTTTGTGGACCTGTCCAGCGCGCTGACCGATCTGGCCGACACGGTGCATCCACAGGGTCTGTGGGCCATCTGCCGGTTTGTCGACGTATCGCTGGCCGAGGCGCTGAGCGGTTCGCCCCGTCTGGTGGTGCTCTGTGACCAGATCCGCGACCCCGGCAACCTGGGCACCGTGGTCCGCTGTGCCGACGCGTTCGGCGCCGACGCGGTGCTGGTCAGCCGGGACTCGGTGGATCTCTACAACCCGAAGGTCGTCCGGGCCAGCACCGGCAGCCTGTTCCATCTGCCCGTGGCGGTCGAGGTGAGCCTTGACGAGGCGGTGGGCCTGGCCCGGGACGCCGGCCTGGCCGTGCTCGGCGCGGATGGCCGTGCCACCGAGACGACGAACGATCTGGCCCGTTCCGGTGCGCTGGCCCGGCCGATCCTCTGGGTCCTCGGTAACGAGGCCTGGGGCCTGCCCGCCGAGCGTGCCGAGCGCTTGGACCGGCTGGTCGGCCTGCCGATGTACGGCCGGGCCGAAAGTCTGAACCTGGCCACCGCCGCCGCGGTGCTGCTGTACGCCACCGCGACCGCCCAGCGGGCGTCCGAGCCGCAAACCAAGGTGCCGCACACCGGCGCACGTTCCTAGACTGTCCCGCGGTCCTACCGACCGCAGAGGAGCGAACAGAACCGTGCCCAATCCCAGCTACGACCCGGTCCAGGTCGCCGCACTGGACGCCGACCACGTCGAGGCCATGGTGGCCGAGGCGCTGGCCGCGTTCGCCGCGGCCACCACGCCGGCGGAGCTGAAGCAGGCGCGGCTCGCGCACGCGGCCGAGCGCTCGCCGATCGCCCTGGCCAACCGGGAGATCGGCGCGCTGCCGCCGCATGCCCGCAAGGAGGCCGGGCAACGGATGGGCCAGGCCCGCGGCCGGATCAATGCCGCCCTGTCGGCCCGCGAGGCCGAGATCACCGAGGCCGAGCTGGCCCGGATCCTGGTCGAGGAACGGGTCGACGTCACGCTGCCGGTGCAGTCGGCCCCGCCGGGCGCCGTGCATCCGATCACGGCCCTGATGGCCCTGATGGAGGACGTGTTCCTGGCCATGGGCTGGGAGGTCGCCGACGGCCCGGAGCTCGAAGCCGAGTGGCTCAACTTCGATGCGCTCAACTTCATCCCGGACCACCCGGCCCGGACCATGCAGGACACCTTGTTCGTCGAGCCGGAGAACGGCGGGATCGTGCTGCGGACCCACACATCGCCGGTCCAGGTGCGGACCATGCTGACCCGGGAGCCACCGATCTACGTGGTCTGCCCGGGGCGGGTCTACCGGGCCGACGAGTACGACGCCACGCACCTGCCGGTGTTCCACCAGATCGAGGGTCTGGTGGTCGACCGGGGGATCACCCTCGGCCATCTGCGCGGCACCCTCGACCACTTCGCCCGGGCCATGTTCGGCGAGACCCGGACCCGGATCCGGCCCAACTACTTCCCGTTCACCGAGCCGTCGGCCGAGGTCGACCTGCAGTGCTTCGTCTGCCACGGCCGCTCGGTCGGTGACCCGGAGCACCCGTGCCGGACCTGCAAGAGCGAGGGCTGGATCGAGTGGGGCGGCTGCGGCGTGGTCAACCCGCGGGTGCTGCGGGCCTGCGGAATCGATCCCGACATCTACACCGGCTTCGCCTTCGGCATGGGCGTGGACCGGACGCTGATGTTCCGCAACAACGCCGAGGACATGCGCGACATGATCGAGGGTGACGTCCGCTTCAGCCGCTCACTCGTGGGCCTGGCCCGATGATCACTGCAAGGGGGACGACCCCCGTGGACCCCCGCCGCGACCACAACAACACACGGGAGGTCGCGAGATGAGGGCCCCGCTGGGCTGGCTGCGCGACTTCGCGGCCGTGCCGGAGGACGTGGACGGCCGCACGCTGGCCGACGCGCTGATCCGGGCCGGGCTCGAGGTCGAGACCGTCGACCGGGCCGGGTCGGACGTCACCGGTCCGCTGGTGGTCGGGCGGGTGGTCGACTATGCCGACGAGCCGCAGAAGAACGGCAAGACCATCCGCTGGTGCCAGGTCGACGTGGGCTCGCATAACCCCGAGTCCGGCCTGCGCGGCATCGTCTGTGGCGCGCACAACTTCGACGCCGGCGATTACGTCGTGGTCGCCCTCCCCGGCGCCGTGCTGCCCGGCGAGTTCGCGATCGCCGCGCGCAAGACCTACGGCCACGTGTCCGACGGGATGATCTGCTCCGCCCGCGAGCTGGGGCTGGGTGACGACCACGCCGGGATCCTGGTGCTTTCCGAGGCGGACCTGACGCCGGGGGAGGACGCCGCGCCGGTGCTGCAGCTGCGCGAGGACGTTCTCGACATCGCCGTCACCCCCGACCGCGGCTACTGCCTGTCGATCCGCGGGCTGGCCCGGGAGGCGGCGCAGGCGACCGGGGTGGCCTTCCGCGACCCGGTCGACCGGCCGGTACCGCTGGAGGTGACCGCCGGCTTCCCGGTCGAGCTGGCCTCCGACGCCTGCTCCCTGTTCGTCGCGCTGACCGTGACCGGCATCGACCCGACCCGGCCCAGCCCCCGCTGGCTGGCTCGCCGAGTACAGCTCGCCGGCATGCGGTCGATCTCGCTGGCGGTCGACATCACCAACTACGTCATGCTGGAGACCGGTCAGCCGATCCACGCCTACGATCGCGACACCCTGGACGGGCCGATCGTGGTGCGGAAGGCGTACGAGGGGGAGAAGCTGACCACCCTCGACGACGTGGTGCGACCGCTGGACGTCGAGGACCTGGTGATCACCGACCGGACCGGTCCGATCGGCCTGGCCGGCGTGATGGGCGGCGCCACCAACGAACTCTCCGCCGGCACCCGCGACGTGGTGATCGAGGCCGCCCACTTCGACGCGATGACCCTGGCCCGGACCTCCCGGCGGCACAAGCTCTCCACCGAGGCGTCCCGCCGGTTCGAGCGCGGCGTGGACCCGGGGGCGGCGTACGCGGCGGCGCACCGGGTGGCCGCGCTGCTCGTCGAGCTGGCCGGCGGCGCCCTGGCCGCGGAGGAGACGGTCCGCGGCTCGGTCCTGCCGCAGCCGACCACGACCATGGCCGCGACTCTCCCGGCCACGGTGCTGGGCACGCCGGTCGACCGCGACACCGTGGTGCGGCTGCTCACCGCCGTGGGGGCCACCGTGACCGGGGACGAGCTGCTGAGCCTCACCGCGCCCAGCTGGCGACCGGACCTGACCGACCCGTACGACTACGTCGAGGAGGTCGGCCGGCTCGTCGGCTACGACACCATCCCGCCGGTGGTGCCACCGGCCCCACCCGGACGGGGGCTGACCTCGGCCCAGCGGGCCCGTCGCGCGGTCACCGCGGCTGCGGCCGGCGCCGGCTTCGTCGAGGTGCTCAGCTTCTCCTTCGCCTCGCTGGAGGATCTCGACCGGATGGGGGTTGCCGCCGGCGACGAGCGACGGCGGCTCAACCGGTTGGTCAACCCGCTGTCGGAGACCGCGCCCTACCTGCGGACCACCCTGCTGCCGGGCCTGTTCGCGGCCGCGGCCCGCAACCGCAGTCGGGGCAATGACGACCTCGCCCTGTTCGAGGCGGGCGCGGTGTTCTTCGCCCGGGACCCGCTGCGTCCGGCGCCGCGGCCACCGGTGACCGGTCCGCCGGCCGCCGAGGAGCTGGCGGCGATGGACGACGCTCTCGGGCGGCAGCCGCGGCACCTGGCCGCGGTGCTGTGCGGTCAGCGGCGCAGCGGCTGGCTGGTCGAGGCCGAACCGGTGGCTTGGACGGACGCCGTCGCGTTCCTCGAGACGGCCGCGGCGACCGTCGGCCTGACGCTCGAACGACGCGCGGCGACGCGGGCTCCCTGGCATTCCGGACGTTGTGCCGAGTTCGTCCTGGGGGACCGAACCCTGGGGTACGCCGGTGAGCTGCATCCCGAGGTGTGTCGCGCCTTCGACCTGCCGGCCCGCACCGTGGCCGCGGAGGT
>DASQVF010000235.1:0-2465 GCA_035640915.1 Propionibacteriaceae bacterium | reverse complement strand
GCCGAGCGTGGGCCGCCTCCACCCGGCAGGGCCTGACCCATCGGGGCCACCGCCCGCCGTCACCCGCAGCTGCTGCCGGCGCTCCCGCCGGACGTCCTCGCCGGCCAGGACCGCGGCCAGCCGGGCGGCCACGTCCGGCGGCATCGACGGCGCCGGTACCGCGGCCAGCCGGTGGGTCACCTCGCGCAGGTCGGTCAAGGTCTCCGCGCACTCCCGACACCCGGAGAGGTGCGCCTGGAGCTCCCTCGAACGCTTCGGGTCCGCTAGCCCCTCGTCCCACTCCGCCAGCTCGGGCAGCAGCGGATGGCCGGTCTCAGCCGAGCCGCGGGTGGGATCGCCGCCCCTGCCGGGGTCGGTCATGCCATTGCCGTGATCGGTCATCCTGACCACCCGTGATCCCCGGCGATCCGGTTCATGGCAACAATCCCTTGCTCTGCAACGCCTCGACGGTCCGCCGCGAGCTGGCGTCGAGCTCGGCCTGCGGTGCCTCGGCCAGTATCCACGCGAACAGGGTCGCTCGCCCGTCCCGCAGCAAGGCGACCGGAGCGACCAGCCGCGAGGTCCGCCCGTCCTCGGTCCGGACGGTGAGCCGGTACGACGGCCCGTTCGGCGTCAGGTACTCGCGCACCGCGAGCACGTCCTTTCCGCGAACCGTGGTGAACGTCCGGAACCGGCGTACGGTCAGCCGGTCGCCCTCGACCAGCAGGTACGCCCGCGTCCGCAGGTAGAGCACGCCGAGGAGGAGTGCCCACAGCACCACCACCAACGCCGCGGCCGCCACCCAGCCCTCCATCCGGCCGCGGACCACGACCCCGACGCAGATGAACGCGCCGATGGTGGCGAACACCGTCGGCGTACGCCAGTTGTAGGAGAGCTCCAACGGATGGGCCACGTCAGCTCCCCTCCGACTTGCTGGTGGGTTCGCGCGCTCCCGGGTGTTGTTGTGCGCGCGGCGGGGGTTCAAGGGGGTCGTCCCCCTTGCTCGTCGAACGCGGGCGCATCGCCGCCAGGATTGGCGCGAGTTTGGCCCGGCCGCGGGCGCAGCGGCTCTTGACCGTCCCGGGCGCGCAGCCCAGGATGGTCGCCGCCTCCTCGACCGAGTATCCCTGTATGTCGACCAGCACCAGCGCCGCCCGCTGGTCGGCGTTGAGCCGGTCCAGCGCCGCCGTCACCTGGTCCCGCTGGTCGGCCAGCTCCATCGGGTCGACCGGCTGGTCCACCCCCAGCCGGGAGGACCGGTCCAGATCCTCGGGCAGGGCGTCGGCGGCCCGCACCTTGAGGCTGCGCAGCCGGTCCAGGCAGGCGTTGACCACCACCCGGTGCAGCCAGGTGGTGACGGCCGCGTCGCCGCGGTAGCTGCCGGCCCGACGGAAGGCGGCGATGTAGGCGTCCTGTAGGGCGTCGGCCGCGTCCTCGGGGTTGCGCATCACCCGCAGGGCGACCGCCCACAGCCGGTCCTGGTGCCGGCGAACCAGTGCCGCGAACGCCTCGGTGTCGCCGGCCACGTGGGCCCGCAGCAGCTCGGCGTCGGTCGGGACCGGGGTCTCGGGGACACGAGCAGCGGGAACGGTTGGCGAGGTCAAGGAGTGGGGGTTCAGACCCTGGCTCACCTACGCACCTCGACCTCGAAGATTCCGCCCCGGTAGCCGCCTCCCTCCTTCGGCAGTGAGGTCAGGTACACCAGGACGTAGCGGGTGGTCACCGGCTCCTTCGGCCGCAGTGTTGCCGTTCCCCCCGCCTTGGACTGTTCGGCCACGCTACGCCAGGCCGCATCGCTGTTCATCGGCGGCGTCGTCGTCTCGGCCGGGTCCTTCGCCGGCACCCGCAGCTCGACGTCGGTCCCAGCGCCGCTGAGGATCAGCTCCACCTCGCGTACCGGCTGGGCCGTGCCCAGGTCGAGGACCAGTCCGACGCCGCGTTTGATGCCGCCCAGCCTGGGGTTCCCCAGGTAGCGCACCGTACGCCAGCGCGTCGTCGGGTCCTTGTCGGAGACGAACCGCACCTCATCGGGGTTCTCCGACTTGTCGTCCCCCTGCGGGTCGAACTCCCGGACTCCGGTGATCGCGATCGGCCCAGCGGCCTCCGGCGGCGGCGCGGAGGACGCGGGCGAGCCGGCTGACGGGTCGCGACCTGGCGCGGCGCCGAGGCGCTGGTCGAGGACCATGGCGGACACGATCGCCCCGGTCAGCACCAGCAGGACCAACAGAATCAGGGCGCCGTTCCAGCGGCGCGGCGGGCGGCGGCGCCCGGCAGTGGAGCCTCGCGGCCGGGGCGTCTGCGCCGCGGGGGACCGGCCGGTGGTCAGCGAGGTGGTGACCACGGTCGAGCGCAGGCCGGGCGCGGCCGAGTGCTCGGTCACGGCCGGCTCGGGTGAGCTCATCAGGGCCGACACCGGCGGTGCTCCGGTGCGAACGTCGACCGGCGGTCCGGCGGCGCCGACCACGGGGACCGGCTGCCGCAGCCGC
>DASQVF010000234.1:0-4890 GCA_035640915.1 Propionibacteriaceae bacterium | reverse complement strand
CAGCTCGTCCAGCGAGCGCAGCCCCATCCGCTCCAGGAAGTAGCTGGTGGTGGCGAACAGCACGGCGCCGGACTCGGCGTCGTGGCCAGCCTCCTCGATCAGCCCGCGGGCCAGCAGCGTCCGGATCACGCCGTCGACGTTCACACCGCGGACGGCCGCGATGCGACCGCGGGAGATCGGCTGCTGGTAGGCGATCACCGCCAGCGTCTCCAGCCCGGCCGCCGACAGCTTGGACTGCTGGCCTTCCAGCACGTACGCGGTGACCAGGTCCGCGTACTCGTCCCGGGTGTAGTAGCGCCAGCCGCCACCCAGCTCGCGCAGCTCGAAACCACGGCCCGTCTCGTCGTAGAACGCGGCCAGCTCGAGCAGCGCCTCGGTCACCGCGGCCTCCGGCACCCCGACGGCCTGGGCCAGGACGGTGGGGCTCATCGGCTCGGCGGCCAGCAGCAGCAGCGCCTCCAACGCCCCACCCAGTCCCGCGCCGACCGGCGCGTCATCCTCAGCGATGGCCGGTGGGCGGGAAGACTCCGACAGCTCAGAGTTCATCGATGGTCCTCCTCCTCGGCGGGCGGCGTAGCGGGAACGTCGAACTCGTCGGAGATGTCCAGCTCGCCGGCCTCGCTTCCGGTCCACCGGACGGTCAGCTCGGCCAGGGCGGTCAGCTGCTCGAACGCCACCGCCCCCTCACGGAACAGCTCGAGCAGGGCCAGGAACCGGGCCACCGTGGTGACCAGGTTCGGCGAGTCTCCGGTCAGAGCCCGGAAGGTGAGCGCGCGGGCCCGGCGCAACCGGTCGGTGATCACCACGGCCTGGTCGCGGACGCTGACCAGCGGGGTGTGCAGGTGGGCCAGGGAGATCACGTCGGCCTGCTTGGGGGCCAGCGCCCGGGCGGCGAGGGCGGCGAACCGGTCGGGCCCGATCGGGATGGTCACCTCCGGCAGCAGCCGGGCGAAGCGCGGATCCACCCCGACGTCGCGGGGCAGTCGCCGCCCCTGCTCGGCCAGAGTGGTGCCGATCCAGCCCGCCACCTGCTTGAACGCCCGGTACTGCAGCAGCCGGGCGAACAGGAGGTCCCGGGCCTCCAGCAGCGCGAGGTCCTCGGCGTCCTCGATCTCACCGGCGGGCAGCAGCCGGGCCGCCTTGAGGTCCAGCAGGGTCGCGGCCACCACCACGAACTGGCTCGTCTGGTCCAGGTCCCACTCCGGGCTGTGCTCACTCTCGGGGGGATCCCCCCCGAGCCCCCCCGGTCGGAGGGTCTTGATGTGGGCGATGAACTCGTCGGTGACCCGGGACAGCGCCACCTCGGTGATGTCGAGCTTGTGCCGGGAGATGAGCTGCAACAGCAGGTCGAACGGCCCGGTGAAGTTGTCCAGGGTGACCGAGAAGCCGTCGGAGCGTCCGGACAAAGGAGGGCCCGGTTCAACGGAACCGGAAGGACGGGAGCGCGTACGCCCTCTCCGCCCTTCGTCGTGCAGCGAGCGTGCCGTCACGAGGACGAGAGCCGACGCACCACGTCGGACTCCCCGCCGTTGGTCTCCAGGTCGGCCAGAGCGGCGGCAATCGCCTCCCGGACGATCCGCCCACGGTCCACGGCCATGCCGTGCTTGGCCCGCAGCGTCAGCCGCGCTTGCTCCAGCGCGAGCAGCTCCTCCTGGCTCACGTACACGGTGATCTTCTCCTCGTGGCGCACCCGCCCGGAACCGCGCGCCGCCGGGCGACGGAGTGGGATGGGTCGGTTGACCGCCGGTTCCGCGGCTTTGGTGTCGCGGAACAGCTCAGAAGCACCGGGAAGGCTTACTCGTCGCGGCATCGGGCCAGCACCTCGCGCGCCAGTGTGCGGTACGCCGTTGCTCCCGGTGATGCCGTGGCGTAGGTGGTGATCGGTTCCCCCGCCACCGTGGTCTCGGGGAACTTCACGGTCCGTCGGATGACGGTGTGAAACACCCGGTCGCCGAATGCCTGGACCACCCGCTCCAGGACTTCGCGGCTGTGCAGAGTCCGCGGGTCGTACATGGTTCCCAGGATGCCCAGGATCTCCAGCCGCGGATTCAGCCGGTCGGTCACCTTGGTGATGGTATCGGTCAGCAAGGCGATCCCGCGCAGCGCGAAGAACTCGCACTCCAGCGGCATGATCACTTTGTCCGCCGCGGTCAGCGCGTTGATGGTGAGCAGGCCGAGCGACGGTGCGCAGTCGATCAGGATCACGTCGTAGCGCGGCTTGACGCCCTGCAGCACCCGCAGCAGCGTCTGCTCCCGGGCCACCTCGGAGACCAGCTGCACCTCGGCCGCGGACAGGTCGATGTTGCTGGGCAAGATGTCGAGGTTGGGCACGCCCGTCCGGTCGATCACCTCGTCGATCTTGGTGTCGCGGCTCAGCAGCAGGTCGTAGATGCTGCGATCGAGGGTGTGCGGGTTCACTCCGAGGCCCACCGACAACGAGCCCTGCGGGTCGAAGTCGACCAGCAGCACCCGGCGGCCGAGCTCGGCCAGCGCCGCCCCCAGGTTGATCGTCGTCGTGGTCTTCCCGACGCCGCCCTTCTGGTTGCACATGGCGATGACGATGGCCGGACCGTGGCTGGTCACTGGCGGCGGCTCGGGCAGGTCGGGCCACGGTCGTCCGGTCGGACCGATCTCGGCGCTGTCGCCCTCGGGCACCAGCGGCGCCTCCAAGAGGTCGACCGGCCGAGACTTCGCCACGCCTGCCTCCTCCTGCACCAACGGCCCTGCTTTGGCTGCTCCGCCGAAGCCTAATACGCGCGAGGGTGAGACGTGAGGTATACCTCCCGCAAGTGGTCAACCGTCACCAACGTGTAGATCTGCGTGGTGGTCACCGAGGCGTGTCCGAGCAGCTCTTGGACCACCCGGACATCGGCACCGCCGTCCAGCAGGTGAGTGGCGAAGCAGTGTCGCAGGGTGTGCGGCGACACCTCGGCCTTGATCCCGGCCTGCTCGGCGACGGTTCGCAGGATCGTCCACGCGCTCTGCCGCGACAGCCGTCCGCCCCGCGCGTTGAGGAACAGCGCCGGGGTCCCCGGGCCGCGGCGCGCCAGCTCGGGCCGGGCCCGGACCAGGTACCCGTCCAGTGCGGCCCGCGCGAACGAGCCGAGCGGCACAATGCGCTCCTTGCGGCCCTTGCCCAGCACCCGCAGACCGGGCGTCGGCGCCTCCTGGTCGATCCGCACCAGGCGGGAGACCTCGTCGACGTCCAGCCCGACCGCCTCCGAGATCCGCACGCCGGTGCCGTACAGCACCTCCAGCAGGGCCCGGTCCCGCAGGCCGAGCACGGTGTCGGCGGCCGGAACGTCGAGCATGGCCTGCACCTGGTCGAGTCCGAGGGCCTTGGGCAGCCGGCGCGGCGGCTTGGGCGGCTGCACAGTTGCGGCGGGGTCCTCCCCGGTCAGGCCCTCGGCGACGGCGAACCGGTGCAGGCTGCGGATCGCGACCACGGCCCGCGCCACGCTGGCCGGGCTGAGCGGAGATCGGAGCCAGCCGGTGCCGTCGGCATCGCGCGTCCCCTCGCGCAGCCGCATGGCGTAGTCGCTGACCAGCGCCGGTGTCACTGCGGCGGCGTCACTCACCCCGGCCGCGGTCAGGTGCTCGGCGTAGCGGCGCAGATCCCGCCGGTAGGCCGCGACGGTGTGATCGGACATCCCGCGCTCGGCCACCAGGTGGTCGCAGTAGGCCTCGACCAGGCCGGCCAGATCGACTCCGGACACGCTGACTGGCGAAGGAGTCACACCCCTAGCCGAGCACCTCGGCGACGGGGCGGTGCTCCAGCCCGTGGGCCTGGGCCACCGGCTCGTTGGTCACCACGCCGTCGTAGGCGTTCAGCCCTCTGGCCAGGGCGGGGTCGGCGCGGAGCGCCTGCTGCCAACCCTGGTCGGCCAGGCTGACCGCGTACGGCAGGGTGACGTTGGTCAACGCGTACGTCGAGGTGTGCGGGACCGCGCCCGGCATGTTGGCCACGCAGTAGAAGACGGAGTTGTGCACCCGGAACGTCGGCTCGGCGTGGGTGGTCGGGCGGCTGTCCTCGAAGCAGCCGCCCTGGTCGATGGAGATGTCGACCAGCACGCTGCCCGGCCGCATGCGGCTGACCAGTTGGTTGCTGACCACGGTCGGCGCCTTGGCCCCGGGCACCAGGACCGCGCCGATCACCAGATCCGCGTCCAGCACCGCCCGCTCCACCTCGTACGCGGTGGACGCGATGGTCTGCAGGTGCCCCTGGTAGATGCGGTCGGCCTCGCGGAGCTTGTCGATGTTGCGGTCCAGCAGCAGCACCTCAGCCTGCATGCCGAGGGCGATCGCCGCCGCGTTCATGCCGGAGACCCCGGCGCCGATGACCACGACCTTGGCCGCGTACACGCCCGAGACACCCCCCATCAGGGTGCCGCGGCCACCACCCTGGGCCATCAGGTGGTACGCGCCGACCTGTGGCGCCAGCCGGCCGGCCACCTCGCTCATCGGCGCAAGCAGCGGTAGCGCGCCGCTGGGCAGCTGCACCGTCTCGTACGCGACGGCGGTGACTCGCCGGTCCAGCAGGGCCTGGGTGCACTCCCGGTTGGCCGCCAGATGCAGGTAGGTGAACAGGATCTGGCCGGACCGCATCCGCTCGTACTCAACCGCGATCGGCTCCTTGACCTTGAGGATCATCTCGGACTCGAACCAGACCTGCTCGTGGTCGTCGGCGATCTTGGCCCCCGCAGCGACGAACTCGTCGTCGGTGATCGAGGAGCCGACACCCGCGCTCGCCTGGACCAGCACCTCGTGGCCGTGTCGGGTGAGCTCGTTCACGCCGGACGGCGTGATCGCCACCCGATACTCGTGGTTCTTGACCTCGCTGGGGACGCCCACCTTCATGGGCCTGACCATACTCGTCGGGTGGCCGGTGGG
>DASQVF010000233.1:0-6541 GCA_035640915.1 Propionibacteriaceae bacterium | reverse complement strand
TTATTCGTCATCTGGTGACGATGCGGATCTGACCGGGGGTCAGTGACGGGGCAGGCCGGCTCGCAGTGGCGCACCGGACTGCCGCCAGGCCGCGTACCCACCGATCACATCGGTGGCCCGCCACACCCCGAGCTCGTGCAGCGCGACCGCCGCCAGGCTGGAGGTGTAGCCCTCCTGACAGAGCACGATCACGGCCAGGTCATGGTCGGCGATGGCCAGTCGGGCGTCGCTGGCCGGGTCGAACCGCCACTCGAGGACATTGCGCTCCACGACCAGGGCTCCCGGCAGCTCGCCTTCGGCGGCGCGCTGCGCGGCCGGGCGGATGTCGACCACCACGGCCCCGGCGGCACTGGCGTGGTGCGCCTGCTCGGGCGTGAGCCGGGTCAGGCGACGCCGCGCGGCGTGCAGAACCTCGGCGATGGTGCGGGGCGCGCTCACCAGCTCTGCCCGGCGCGCTGAGCCGTCACCAGCCGGAGCCGGTCTCCGTCGACGGTGTACTCGTTCATCTCCACCAGGGCGGGGGCGTACGCGTGCAGGCTGACCGCCGGCTCTCCCCCCGCGTTGGTCACCTGGTGCACGTGCTTGGTGCCGAACGACCGCAGCATGCCGCTTCCGACGATCCGGACCTCCGGGTGGATCCGCGGCGGTCCGTCGCGCTGCACCATCGCTTGTCGTTCGGTGAGCTCGCCGCGGACGGGAAGGAAGGCCCCGGCGCTGCCGCCGTGGTCGTGCCATTCCGTGCCCTGACCGGGTAGCCAGGTCAGCAGCCAGGCCTCGACGCCGGACTGGTTGGCCAGCTGGACGTAATGCCGCGACCAGGGGTCGAAGGTGATCAATGGCTCCCAGAGCCGGCGCTGCTCGGCGAGCTGGGTCAGGAACTGAGTGGGTGAGAGGAGGGAACGGTGCTTGGCCATGTCAGAGGACTCCGGAGCGGGAAAGGGTCGACGAGGGACAACAGCAGCCCGCGTCGACACACCGCACTGGCCGTCCGCCGCAGATCCAGATGGATGCGCACGTGGTTCGTCAGCAGCACGATGACCTTCCTTATTCCAGGGTCTACCAATAGGAAATGTTAGGACCGTAGGCACGTGGTCGACGGCCGTCTCGAGAAGTGGGAAGGTGCTCGAGTGCAGGAGCTGGTCCGGGCCATGGAGGTGGCGGCCGATCCGGAGACCGCGGCGACCCTGAGCCGCTTCTTCCAGGTCCGGCCGGGCGGCTATGGCGAGGGCGACACCTTCATCGGGATCAAGCTGAGTTCCCTGCGCCAGCTGACCGCCAGCTACGTCGGGAAGCCGTTCGTGGCCGCCGACTGGCTGCCGCTGCTGCGGAGCCCGGTGCACGAGCACCGGCTCGCCGCGCTGGTGGTGATGGCGGAGCGGGCGCGCCGCAACACGCTGCGGCGCGGCGACCCGGCCGAGCTGCAGCGGATCTACCAGACCTACCTGGCCAACACGGCGTACGTGAACAACTGGGACCTGGTCGACGTGGGCGCCAAGCCGATCGTCGGCGGCCACCTCCAGCACCGGGACCGCGCGCCGCTCTACGTCCTGGCCCGTTCGCCGCTGGTCTGGGACCGTCGGATCGCCATGGTGGGCAGCCAGTGGTTTCTCCGGGCCGGCGAGACCGACGATGTGTACGCCGTCGCCGAGCTGCTGCTGGACGACCGGCACGATTTGCTGCACAAGGCCGTCGGCTGGTCGCTGCGCGAGGCCGGCAAGCGCGACCCCGCCGGCCTCCGGCGGTTCCTGGACACCCACGTCGGCCGGATGCCGCGGACGGCCCTGCGTTACGCCATCGAGCACTTCCCCGAGCCCGAGCGGCAGAGCTATCTGTCGATCAAGCCGGGGTGACCCCCTGGACCCCGCGGCGCGGCGGCAACACGCGGTCGCGCGCCTGACCCGCTAGCCACGCGGCAGCGGGCGCCGCCGGGTGCCCGGCGACATCACCGTGGACAGGTCGGGCGCGGTCAGGAAGTGCCGATGCTCGGCCGCGAAGGCGGCCAGGATGCCCTTCTTGTTCCGGGTGCGGGCCGGCGGCTGGATGTCATGGAACTTCTCGTTGAACAGGATCGCCGCCTCGGTGGCCCGATCCTTGAAGCCGCGGAGGCTGGTGGGCTCGACGTGCAGGATCTCGGCCACAGCGGCCATGTCCCCGGCCGCGTCCCGCAGCGCCCGCCAGATCCGTACCCAGGCCGGGTCGGCCAGCAGGTTGTCGATCAGCGGGGCCCAGTGCAGCCGGCGCTGCCACATCACCGGGGTCGGGTTGATGCCGGCGTGGATGGACTCGCGGTAGCGGACCAGGGTCGAGGGATCGTTCTTGACCTTGTCCAGCAGCGCCGCAGCGCCGAACCAGTGCCGGCCAGCGGCGGCGTAGAGGGTCCGGCCGCTCTCGGTGAACTGGCTGTAGGTGACGATCTTGGTGTCCGGGCGCTCGTGGTGCAGCCGCAGCAGGGCGGTCAGCCCGGTGCTGGTCCGCGAGCTGAGGTTGAAGTCCACGAAGGCGACGTCCCAGACCATCCCGCGGCGGAGCTGGTCGTTGAGGATGTCGATGGTCGGCGCCACGGTCAGCCGGTTGCCGAACGCGTGCTCGAAATTGGCGCGCTCGCCGGGCACGTCGTCGACCAGCAGGACCTGTCCATGTGCGCTCATGCGTCAGCTCCTGCTCCTCCGGCGCGTACCGCCCAGCAGGCGGTGACGGTCTTGGTCCCGTTGCTCTGCGCGGCGGTCAGCGTGCCGGACAGCTCGGCCAGCTTGGCCTCGAGCCGGGCCGAGCTGGTGCCCGAAGTCTTCCAGACCCCCGGGGCCATGGGCGGAGCGTCATCGCTCACCGAGATGGCCACCCGCGATCCGTCGGGCTCGATGGTGACGTGTACGTCGCCGGCGCCGGCGTTCAGCGCGTTGCCGACCAGGTCGTTCAGCACCAGTCGGGCCAGGTCCCGGTCCTCCGGTCCCAGCCGGTCCACCTTCACCTCCACCGACGCACGGGCCCCGACCGCCCGGGCCAGGGTCAGCACCGGCGCCTCCAGACTCTGCAGGCTTGTCGAGCTCTCCGTGCCCAGCCGGGCCAGGGCCAGCGTCTCGCGCAGCCGACTGTTGGCCGACACCGCGAGGTCGTGCAGGGCGGGGGCCACCGAGCGCAGCTCCCGGGTCTGCTGCTCCAGCAGCCGCAGGTTGGTCGACAGGGCTCCGTGCGTCTCGCTGATCACCAGCTCGCGGCCGGCGTGCGACTCCTCCTGGACCAGCCTCGGCAGCACACTCATGATCAGGTCGGTGTCGGACAGGCGCAGGTTGATGATCAGCGGTGCCAGTGAGATGGCCAGGGCGGCCCACCAGCCGTCCGGTCCCCAGTAGGCGGGCAGGGTGATCAGGCAGACCAGCCCGGCGGTGATCGGTCCGGCCAGTCGTCGGAAGACCTCGTGCCAGACGGGTGGGTTGGTCTCGGCCGGGTTGTACCAGGTGTGGTCGGAGAAGATCAGCGCCGAGACGCTGGCGAAGAAGCCCACGGCGGCGGCAAGCATGATCAGCCGGGCCCACAGCGGGTCGTCCGTGGCCACCCACGACGGGATGGCGATGAGCACGAAGGACTCCACGATCTCGAGGTAGGAGCCCAGGTTGAGCCGGTGCCGGCCGTCGGTCCGGGCCACGTTGCGCCGGTACGCCCGGGTGAGCCAGAAGCGGGGCTCGGTCTGTCGCCGGGTGTGCCGCAGGTTGACCCAGAGCAGGGCCGTGCCGAGCGAGGCGGCGGCGCACAGGGCGATGGCCAGCGGGGCGCGGGAGCTCAGGGTCGACAGCCCGGCGATGACCACCAGGGACACCACGCGGAGCTGCCAGCTCCGCAGGGTGTACCGGTTCGATCGGCGCAGCAGGGCCAGGTAGGCGACCCGGTGCCGACGGCGAATCAGTCTCGCCACGGCACAGTGCCTTGCGCGCTCATCACAGTATTTTCCTGCCCGCCCGCTCCCGGCGGCAAGGCTGGCACCATGGGGCCGTGCGGCACTTCGACCTCTGTGTGATCGGTACGGGCTCCGGTAACGCAGTAGTGGACGACCGCTTCGCCGACTGGTCGGTGGCCATCATCGAGCCAGGTCCGTTCGGCGGCACCTGTCTGAACGTCGGCTGCATCCCGAGCAAGATGTACGTCTATCCCGCCGGTCTGGCCCGGGTGCCGAAGGAGGCCGCCCGGCTCGGTGTCGACCTCGACCTGCTCGGCGTCCGTTGGCCCGACATCCGGGACCGGATCTTCGGCCGGATCGACGCCGACGCGGCGTCCGGCCGGCGCTACCGCGAGCAGAGCGCCAACGTGACCGTGTTCAGCCGCCGGTGCCGGTTCGTGGGGCCACGGCGGCTGGCCGTCGGGGGCGAGGAGATCACCGCCGACCAGGTCGTGGTGGCGGCCGGCAGCCGACCGGTCGTCCCGGACATCCCTGGGCTGGCCTCGGTGCCCTTCCACACCTCCGACACCATCATGCGGCTGGACGAGCGGCCCGGTCGGCTCGCCGTCCTTGGCGGCGGCTACGTCGCCGCCGAGTTCGCCGGGGTGTTCTCTGCCTTCGGGACTGCGGTGACGGTGGTCAATCGGTCAGACCGGCTGCTGGCCAAGGAGGACGACGAGATCGCCGCCCGATTCACCGAGCAGTTCGGCCGCGAGGTGGACATCTTGGCCAAGACCCAGGTGACCCGGGTGGAACCGGGGGCGGACGGCGGCGTCCGGCTGCACCTGGACGGGCCCGGCGGGCCGTCCACCCTGGAGGCCGACACCCTGCTGGTGGCCACCGGTCGGGTGCCCAACGGTGACACCCTGGACCTGGCGACCGCGGGGATCGAGACCGACGGGCAGGGCCTGATCGTCGTCGACGAGTACCAGCGGACCACGGCCGACGGCGTCTTCGCCCTCGGCGACGTATGCACCCACTTCCCGCTCAAGCACGTGGCCAACACCGAGGCCCGGACGGTCCAGCACAACCTGCTGCACCCGGAGGCCATGACGGTCAGTGACCACCGGTACGTCCCGCACGCGGTGTTCGCCGAACCGCAGATCGCCGCCGTCGGGTTGACCGAGCAGGAGGCGGCCAAGCAGGGCCTGGACTACCGGGTGGGCCGGCAGGCGTACGCGGACGTGGCGTACGGGTGGGCGATGGAGGACACCGGGCACTTCGTCAAGGTCCTCCTCGACGCGACGACCGGCCTGCTCATCGGCGCTCACCTGCTCGGGCCGCATGCCTCCTCGCTGATCCAGCCGCTGGTCCAGGCGATGAGCTTCGGCCAGCGCGCGATCGACGTGGCCCGCGGCCAGTACTGGATCCATCCGGCCCTGGCCGAGGTGGTGGAGAACGCGCTGCTGGCCGCCGCTAGCGACTGAGTCGCCGCACCGTCCGGGCCACCCGCTCGGCCCGGGTGTCGGGCTGCTCGGCCGCCCCGATCCAGGCCCAGTACTCGCGCTGGTGCTCCGGGGGCAGCGCAGCGTACGCGGTCCGCGCGGCCTCGTTCTCGGCCAGGGCGGCGACCAGGTCCGGCGGCTCGGCCGCCTCCGGCGTCGGCTCGGGGACGGTGCCTTCGGCCAGCCGCACCTCGACCGTGTCCCCGGCCCGCCGGCCGATCCGACGCAGCAGGTCCTGGCGCAACCCGAGATAGACCTGGCCACCGTAGACGGCGACCCGGGAGCGGTACTCGACGCCGTCGACGTGGGCGAGAACGGGCACGCGTCGGCCCGAGAGCTTCGCGGCGATCTCCTTGGGCACCACGACGGCGTGCCCGCCGCCGCCCGCCGCGAGCACCTCGGCGGTGAAGCGGTGTCCTGAGTCAGTCGGTGGGGTGTGCTCGGTCACGAGCGGCGGGAGCCGCCGACAAGCTTCCAGGTCGCCGGCAGCAGCGCGGCCGCGGCGGCGATCTTGATCGCATCGCCGAGCAGGAACGGCAGCACGCCCTTGGCCGTCGCGGTGGGCAGGTCGTACGGGGTCATCAGCACCAACCCGGCCACCCCGAAGAGGTAGATCACTCCGTTGCCCACCACCATCAGCCCGGCCGCCCGCAGTGGCGTCCGGTCGCCCCGGCGCTCGGCCAGCAGACCGACCAGCCAGGCGGCGGCGACGAAGCCGACGACGTAGCCGATCGTCGGGGTCACCCCGCTGCTCCAGCCCTGGAACCAGGGCACACCGGCCAGCCCGGCCAGCACGTAGAGCGCCATCGAGGCCAGGCCCCGGGTGCTGCCCAGCGCCGCCCCGACCAGCAGCACCGAGAACGTCTGCAGGGTGAGCGGGACCGGCGTGAACCACAGCGGGATGACCACCTGGGCGGTCAGTCCGACGAAGATCGCGCCCCCGACCACTAGGGCGATGCTGCGGGCCATTCCGCCGGGGATGACGTCGGCCAGGGTCCTCGGGCTTACGCTGATGCTCGACATGGGCCTCACCATAACGGTCCGGCTCGGGGCGCTCGGGCTGGTCTCGGTGCTGCTCGGGGCCTGTGCGCAGGTTCCGGTTCCCGAGGCGTCGAGCACGTCGGCACCGCCCTCGCCGGCCGCTCCGACCACCTCGCCGGTGACC
>DASQVF010000232.1:0-2090 GCA_035640915.1 Propionibacteriaceae bacterium | reverse complement strand
AACGCCCGCAACGCCGAGGAGGGCCGCAACGTCTTCACGGCGGGCGAGGGCCGGACCCGGATCGGCGAGACCCTGGCGCCGCTGCCGCTGACGCTGAAGTCCGATCCGCAGTACCCCGGGCTGGAGACGCTGCCGTTCGTCAGCGACGTCTACAGCGAGGACGAGTCCTCCTGGACCTTCGACGGTGGCGCACCGGTGACCGAGACGACCTGGATCGACAACGGTGTGCTGCGTGAGCTGATCCGGAACCGCGCACAGGCGGCGAAGACCGGGCTCGCGCCCACCCCGCCGGCGGACAACCTGATCATGGACGGCGGCGGCACGGCCACCCTGACCGACATGATCGCCGCCACCAAGCGAGGGCTCCTGCTGACCTGCCTGTGGTACATCCGCGACGTGGACCCGGAGCGGCTGTTGCTCACCGGCCTCACCCGCGACGGGGTGTACCTGATCGAGGACGGTGCCGTGGTCGGCGCGGTCAACAACTTCCGCTGGAACGAGTCGCCGGTCGAGCTGCTGGGCCGGATCACCGAGGTCGGGGCGGCCGAGCTGACCCTGTGCCGGGAGTGGAACGACTACTTCAACCGGACGGTGATGCCACCGGTCCGGGTGCCGGACTTCAACATGTCGACGGTCAGCCAGGCCAGCTGACGAGCTCGGCTCTAGGGCAGCTGGCTACCGGAGATGTCGTCGGCGTCGTCGTCCTCGGGAGAGTAGGTGACCACGCCGCGGCGCATGGTGTGCACCATCCGGCGGGCCACGTCCCGCAGCTCGCCCGGACCCGCGGCGTCGGCGATCTGCCCGGCGAAGTCCACCACCTGGCGGATCCAGCGCACGAAGTCGCCGGCCGTCAGGTCGGTGTCCTCCAGCACGTCGGCCAGCGAACGGCCGGCCGCCCACCCGTACGCCACCTCGCTGAAGCCGATGTCCGGCTCGGGACCCCGCGGCAGCCGGGCGTCCCGCTCGATCAGTGACACCTCGCGCCAGATCCGCCGTACCTCGTTCATGGCGGCGCTGGACGCCGCGTCGGGCATCCGTGGCCGTCGCGGCCCTTCGTCGCTGCGCCGGGCCTCGTAGACCAGGGAGGCCAGCACCGCGGCGAGCTGCGGCTCGGTGAGGTCGGCGAACACCCCGGCGCGGATGCACTCGGCCGCCACCAGGTCGAGCTCGGCGTAGATCCGGGCCAGCATCCGCCCCGACTCGCCGACCCGGCCGCCGTCGGGTCCGGTGAGGTAGCCCAGGGACTCCAGGACCGCGCAGATCTTGTCGAAGTGGTTGGCGATGGTGTTGGTCCGGCTGTTCACCCGCTCCTGCAACCGGACGTTCTCCCGCTCCAGGCGCAGCGCCTGCTCGGCCCAGCGGGCGTGCGTCTCCCGGTCCGGACAGGTGTGGCTGGGATGCTGCCGCAGCTCCATCCGCCGTTCGGCGATCTCCACCGCCAGATCCTCGTCCACCGCACCCCTCCGAGTCCGGGACGGTCCGGTGTCGATCTCAGCCAGCCGGGACCGGAACGCCGCGGCCAGCGTCCGCCGGGCCGCGGCCTCCTTGGGGTTGAAGTGCTTAGCGATCCGCATCCGCCCGGCGACCACCGGCGGCGCCGGGAAGTCGACCAGCGACATCCGGCGAACCTGCCGGTCCTCGGTCAGCACCAGTGGCCGGGGGCTCTCGTTCTCGTTCCGGGTGCCGGGGTCGATGACGACGACCCAGCCCCGGCGGCGGCCACCCGGCACCTGCACGATGTCCCCCGGCTTGAGGCCGAGCAGGACCTGCATGGTCTCGGCCCGCCGGTCCGACCGTCGCTCCCGGGCCGCCTCGGCCTCCAGGGCGGCGATCTCCGCCCGCAGCCGCGCGTACGCCTCGAAGTCACCCTGGTCGCAGCGGGCGTTGGCCCAGTTCTCGGCGATCGCCTCCGCGTTGCGGGCCAGCGAGCGGGCCACCCCGACCACCGAGCGATCGGACTGGAACTGCGCGAAGGACTGCTCGAGCAGCGTCCGGGCCCGCTCCCGGCCGACGCTGGCCACCAGGTTCACGGCCATGTTGTAGGTCGGCGCGAACGACGACCGCAGCGGATAGGTCCGCCGCGACGCCAG
>DASQVF010000231.1:0-3636 GCA_035640915.1 Propionibacteriaceae bacterium | reverse complement strand
GGCGGAGGCGGCCTGTTTCGCCGCTTCCAGCTTGGTGCGGCCCATGGAGCCTGAGGTGTCCACGATGACGATCTCCCCGGCGTCCCCGGCCCCGGTCTGGCCGGCCGCGCCGGCATCCCGGCACGTCACCGTGACGATCGCGTTCACGTCGGTGCCGCCGTCGGGCAGGAACTCGTTCTGGTACACCGTCGCCGTGAACTCCGCCATGGGCTCACCTTTCGTTCTCGGGCCGTCGCCGTCGGATCAGTATGCCGTGGCGGCAGGCCGGCTTCGGTGATCGGGCAGGGCGTGCGCCCCCGGCTGCGGCCGGGATCAGGGCTCGTGCCGGGCCAGCGCCACGCTGATGTTGTCCCTGCCGCCCTGCTCGTTCGCCCAGGCGACCAGCCGCACGGCCAGCGGCAGGGCACTCGCGTCGGTGCTGGTGACGTTCGCGATCAGCTCCTGCAGGGCGCGCGCCTCGGAGGCGTAGTTCCACAGCCCGTCGGAGCAGACCAGCAACCAGCCGGGCGTGGCCACCCGGAGTGACGCGGTCATCGGGGTGAAGTCCGAACTGTCCCGGCCCAGCCACTTGGTGATCGCGTGCGCTCCCGGCCCGTTCTCGGCCTCCGCCCGCGACACCCCCATGGCGATCCGAGCCGAGGCCACCGAGTCGTCCACACTGAGCTGGACCGGCTGGTCCGTAGCGCCCGGATCGGGAATCCAGTAGACCCGGCTGTCGCCCACGTTGCCGAAGTGGATGGTGTGGTTCTCCAGCACGGCTGCGGAGAACGTACAGGCGGCCGCGCTGCTGCTGTCCGGCGCGGTGTTGGCGATCACCGCCGCGTTGGCCTCGGCGGCCGCCTGCTCCATGGCCTTGGCCATGGCCGCCGCAACGCTCTCCGGGGTGCCCAGACCGGCGGGTCGGCTGGCGGCCAGCAGGTCCCGCGCCGTTCGGGCCGCGGCCAGGCTGGCCACGTCGGAGTCGACCGAGGTTGAGACACCGTCGCAGACCACCAGCACCGCCCGGGAGCCGGGCTCCCGGTCGGCGGCGATCGCGGTCGCGTCCTCGTTGCGGTGGTGCCGGATGCCGCGGTCGCAGCACGCCGCCACCCAGCTCGCCGGCTCTTCGGTGTAGTGGTCGCGTTCGCTCGGCGCCTTCATCCCGCAGATCTGGCAGTAGCCGTCGACTCCCACCGGACCGCCGCAGCTGGGGCAGGGCCGGGAGATGGGGACGGTGTCCTCGTTGTCCTCTTCCGCGTCCTCCGGCGGGGAGACGGAGCGGCTGATCTCGATCGGCGCCTCGGCCGGCTGCTCGGCGGGAGCCGCCGAGGTGGGGGACAGGGCCTGCCCGCAGGTCTCGCAGAACGCGTCGCTGGGGTGCACCTGCGCCCCACAGTTGGGACAGGTCGACGGCGTCGCCCCGGCCATCGGGGCGGTGCCGTTCCCATCGGACTGGGACACCGGTCGGGGTTGCTGCACGGTCTGGTCGCTCATTGCAGGGTCCACCTTCGCACGGCGTTGGCCTGGTCGACTAGGGCGTACCGGCGTTGCTCATCGCTCTCGGTGCTCGCCAGCCGGCGATAGGTCTCCTCCAGCCCGTCGCGGAGCGACTCGTCGCGGGCGGCGTACTGGCCGATCTTGACTCCGGCCTGCGGACCGGTCCGGCCGACCTCGGCCAGGGCCCGCTCCAGGATCCGCGCCGTCAGGGTGGCCTTGTCGCGGCGCTCCAGAGGTACGCCCTGAAGGCTCGCCATCGCCTGGGCCAGGGCCGGCAGGCCCTGCTCGGACTCGTAGAGGTGCACGGCCTGCTTGCGGCGGGCCTCGGTGTAGTGCCGACTCGTGGACGGCACCAGGTCCAGCGCCGAGATCGCGCCGGCGACATCGCCGCGCGCCGCGCGGATCCGGGCCATGCCGAAGGCCGAGGCCGCGACGTAGTTGGCGTCGGTGCTGGCACAGGTGCGGTACAGCTCCTCGGCGATCTCGGTCTCGCCACCCCGCTCACAGGCCAGCGCCAGAGCCAGCTTGGGCGCCAGCTCGCCCGGCACCTGGCCGTAGACCGCGTTGAAGGCCGACTGGGCGGCGGCGAAGTCCCCACTGTCCAGGGCCGACAGCCCGCTCACCCAGACCGCCCGCCACTCCCACGGGTCGTCGGTCAGCATCGCGTTGACCACCTGACTGACCAGCTCGGCCTGCCCCAGCTCCAGGCCCGCCCGGGCCTGGGCCAGCCGGACCTCCGGGCTCATCGCCGGAGCCCGCTGCAGCTCCGCGAGCCGCTCCCGTGGGTCGTCCAGGGCGAGGTTGTTCAGCCAGGCGTACTGGGGGTCGGTGGTGTCGACGCGCAACGCCGGCAGCTCGTCCCACTCCAGGGCCTCGCTGGTGATCGTCGGCGCCTCGAACAGCACCGAGGCCGCCGAGGTGAGAGCCGTACCGGCCGTCCGGGCCGCGACCACCTCACGCAGCACGCCGAGCAGCTGCACCCGGAACTCGTCCACCGATCCGAACCGGTCGGCCGGGTCGGGCGCGCAGGCCTTGGCGATCAGCCGGTAGAGCGAGTCGTGCTCGGCGAACACCGGAGTCTCCGCCACCGGCGGCAGGCTGGCCACGTACCTCGTCTGGTACCCGCGGAACTCGGTGATCAGCACCACCAGGGTGCGGCCGATGGTGTAGATGTCGGACGCCACGGTGGTGCCCACGACCGCGACCTCGGGGGCCTGGTAGCCGACGGTCCCGTAGATCGCCGACTCCTGGTCGTCGATCCGGCGTACGCCGCCCAGGTCGATCAGCTTGACCGCGTCGCCGACCTGGATCAGGTTGTCGGGCTTGAAGTCGCAGTAGACCAGCCCGAGGTCGTGCAGGTAGGAGAAGGCCGGCAGGATCTCGAGGATGTAGGCCAGCGCCTGGTCCACCGGGAGCGGGTCGAAGACACCGTGGTTGGCCCGCATCCGGTTCTTCAGGATCTGCTTCAGCGAGGTGCCCCCGACGTACTCCATGACGATGTAGCCGGCCTCGTCGTGGGTGACGAAGTTGTAGATCTCCACGATCAGGGGGTGCTCGACCTGGGCCAGGAACTGTCGCTCCACGATCGCCACGGCGAGCGCGTCCTTGTCGCCGGTGTTCAGCAGGCCCTTCAGCACCACCCAGCGGTCGGAGACGTTCTTGTCCCGGGCCAGGTAGATCCAACCCAGGCCACCGTGGGCCAGGCATCCCGCCACCTCGTACTGGGAGGCCACCAATTCGCCCGGCTTCAGCTTCGGGGTGAAGGAGTACTCCCGGCCACAGTTGGCGCAGTAGCCCTCGGTCCGCCCCGGTCGGCCGTTCCGGGACCGGCCGACCGGCGCACCGCAGTTCGGGCAGGTGCGCTTGTCCTCCGGCACCTCCGGGTTCTTCATGATCGCGGCGGCGGCATCGACCACCGGTGCCGGCGGGACCCGGGTGAGGCCGGCCCCCAGCCGGGCCGACCGCAGCCGCTGGGACCCCGACTGCACCCGCCGGGTGATCTTGCTGCCGCTGGCCGCGGCGCGACGGGATCCCAGCGCGGCGGAGCCGAGGCGGCTGGAGCCGGTCCGGGTGGAGACCGGACCGGCGGCGTCCCCGCTCGGGGTGTCCGCGGCCGCCGGAGCGCCGGCCGGACTGCCGCAGACGTCGCAGTAGCCGTCC
>DASQVF010000230.1:0-2971 GCA_035640915.1 Propionibacteriaceae bacterium | reverse complement strand
GATCGAGACCTGAGGAAGCGAAATGGCGAGCACACTGCACCACTGGAAGAGCGGGGCCCCGTACGAGGGCTCGAGCGGTCGCTTCGGCGACGTGACCAACCCGGCGACGGGGGAGGTGACGGCCCAGGTGGCCTTCGCCGGCGAGGAGGACGTGCAGGCGGTCGTCGCCGCGGCGGTGGCGGCCTTCCCGCAGTGGCGGGACACCTCGTTGGCCAAGCGGACCCAGATCCTGTTCGCCTTCCGCGAGCTGCTCAACGCCCGCAAGGAGGAGCTCGCCGCGATCATCACCGCCGAGCACGGCAAGGTGCTGTCCGACGCGCTGGGCGAGGTGACCCGCGGCCAGGAGGTGGTCGAGTTCGCCTGCGGCATCCCGCACCTGCTCAAGGGCGCGTTCACCGAGAACGCCTCGACCAAGGTCGACGTGCACTCGGTGCGGCAGCCGATCGGGGTGGCCGGCATCATCTCGCCGTTCAACTTCCCGGCCATGGTGCCGATGTGGTTCTATCCCGTAGCCATCGCCGCCGGGAACACCGTCGTGGTGAAGCCGAGCGAGAAGGACCCGACCGCGTCGCTGTGGATCGGCGAGCTCTGGCGTGAGGCCGGGCTTCCCGACGGCGTCTACAACGTGGTCAACGGGGACAAGGTCGCCGTCGACGGCCTGCTCACCCACCCGGACGTGGCGTCGATCTCCTTCGTCGGGTCGACCCCGATCGCCCGCTACGTCTACGAGACCGGGACGGCGCACGGCAAGCGGGTGCAGGCCCTCGGCGGGGCCAAGAACCACATGCTGGTGCTGCCCGACGCCGACCTCGACCTGGCGGCGGACCAGGCCGTCAACGCAGGCTTCGGGTCCGCGGGGGAGCGCTGCATGGCCATCTCCGCCGTGCTGGCGGTCGGCGACATCGGGGACACGCTGGTGGACAAGATCGCCGAGCGGGCGCGGTCGCTGCGGACCGGGGACGGGATGCGCGGCTGCGACATGGGCCCGCTGGTCACCGCCGCTGCGCGGGACCGGGTGGCCGGCTACGTCGACGCCGGCGAGGCGGCCGGGGCGCGGCTGGTGGTCGACGGACGCCAGCCGGAGGTGGACGCGGACGGCGACGGGTTCTTCGTGGGGCCGACGCTGTTCGACGGCGTCACCACCGACATGAGCATCTACACCGACGAGATCTTCGGCCCGGTGCTCTCGGTGCTGCGGGTGGACAGCTACGACGAGGGCGTCAAGCTGATCAACGACAACCCGTACGGCAACGGGGTGGCGATCTTCACCAACGACGGCGGCGCGGCGCGGCAGTTCGCCTCCGAGGTCAATGTCGGGATGATCGGGGTGAACGTGCCGGTCCCGGTGCCGATGGCGTACTACTCCTTCGGCGGCTGGAAGTCCTCGCTGTTCGGCGACGCCCACGCCCACGGGGTGGAGGGGGTCAACTTCTTCACCCGCGGCAAGGTGGTCACCACCCGTTGGCTCGACCCGAGCCACGGCGGCATCAACCTGGGCTTCCCGCAGAACGTCTGATCCGGTGGCGAGCGACGAGCGCAACGTCATCGGAGGCTCGCTGGAGCCGTGCGGCTCGGACCCGGTCACCGGCTACTACCGCGACGGCAGCTGCACCTGTGGTCCGGACGGTGCGGTGCATCTGGTCTGTGCCGTGGTGACGGCGGAGTTCCTGGCCCACCAGCGCAGCGTCGGCAACGACCTCGTCACTCCGCGGCCGGAGTTCGGCTTCGCCGGGCTCCGACCGGGGGACCGGTGGTGCGTGGTCGCGCACCGCTGGGCCCAGGCGTACGCGGACGGCGCCGCTGCGCCGGTGGTGCTCGCGGCGACCAACGCCCGAGCCCTCGAGATCATCCCGATGGACGCCCTGCGGGAGCACGCGGTGGACGTCCCGGACGACGCCAGCTCGCTCGACTGATCAGCCGCGCCTCCAGGGCCTTCCTCAGGTCGCCGGCTGCAGATGGCGGCCGACCTCCGCCAGGAAGCCCTTGGGGTCGTCGGCGTGGATCGCGACGACGCTGACCCTCTCGGGGCCGGCCGGGAGCCGGACCGTCGTCGGCCGCTCCAACCGGATGTCGAGATTGGTCTCGTTCACGATCCGCAGGTGCAGGGTGGCCTCGCCCTGCTCGTCGACGGTGACCTTGGGCTGCTTGTCCGGCACGGTCCGCTTGCGCAGGGTGACCGAGTAGATGTCGTCCCAGCTCAGCGGGATGTCGATCTCCGACCCGGAGCGAACCCGGATGCCGTCCGGGCCGACGGCGTGCGGCCGGACCAGCATGCCGAACAGCATGCCGAGCATGAACGTGACGCCCCAGATCCCGAGCACGAGCAGCGTGATGCGCACCGATGGCCAGCGACGCACGACCACGTCGACCACCACCAGCTCGACGATCGACAAGACGTTGAACACGATCAGAACCGAGAGCACCGGCTGCGCGTAGCCGAACCCGGCCCAGCCGGCCGGCACCCGGGGCCGCCGGAAGACGAAGCGGAAGGTGTTCGAGTAGCCGTGGATCTCCATCGACCACGCCCGCCGGGCCAGGTTGCCGATCCTCCGCCAGCCGGTCGGCCGCGTCGCCGGGAGGGTGACGCTCATCTCGGCACCGGCGCCCGGTGAGCGGCGGCCACCATCTGGTGCAGCCGGTCGGCGATGGCCTCCAGGTCGGTGCCGAGCCGGTCCAGGCGGGCGTCGCCGAATCCCTCGACCAGCTGGGTGGCAATCGCCTGCCGGTCGCGGGCCATCTCCGCCATGGTCGCGGTTCCGCGCTCGGTCAGGGTCACCAGCGTGGCCCGGCGATCACTCGGATGGGGCCGTCGCTCGACGAACCCGCCCGACTCGAGCGCGTCGACCAGCCCGGTCACGTTGCGTGGGCTGACCGAGAGCGCGGCAGCGAGAGTCTGCTGGTTCGATGGGCCCGAGTGGTGCAGCACCCACAGCAGATGGGTCCGGGACGTGGTCAGCCCGGTGGTCGCGAA
>DASQVF010000229.1:0-2012 GCA_035640915.1 Propionibacteriaceae bacterium | reverse complement strand
CGTCGACCCGAGGAACATCAACTACATCGCCTACTCCGGCGGCGGCGAGTCGCTCGCCGCGCTGCTCGGCGGCAAGGTGGCGGCCGGCATCTCCGGGGTCGGCGAGTACTCCGAGCAGGTGCTGGCCGGCGACCTCAAGGGCCTTGCGGTGTCCAGCGAGCAGCGCTCCAACCAGGTGCCCGACGTGCCCACCATGACCGAGGCCGGCTCGGACGTGGTGCTGTCCAACTGGCGCGGTCTGATGACCCATCCCGGGATGGGTGAGGACGCCTACGCCGACCTGGTCGACCTGGTGACCCGGACCCACGACACGCCCGAGTGGGCCGAGGTGCTGGCCAACAACGGCTGGGACGACCTGTTCCTGCCCGGGCAGGCGTACGCGACTTTCCTGACTGAGGAGGAGAAACGGGTGCGGACCATTCTCAACGAGATCGGCCTGTAGGTGAGCACCGCCGCTTCCGAGGCTCCTGTCGACACCGACGCGGCCGAGCCGTCACCCCGGGTCCGCCGCCCGGGCGAGGTGGCGATGACCGCGCTGCTGCTGGTGATCGGGCTCTACCTGATCATCGGGGCGACCGGGATCGCCATTCCGGGCTCGGCCAACACGATCGGACCACGCTTCTTCCCCTACCTGGTCGGCGGCGCGACGGTGGTCGTCGCGGTGCTGCTGGGGCTACGGATCCTGCGCGGCGACCAAGGGCCGGAGGACGACAGCGAGGACATCGACCCCAACGCCCCGACCTCGTGGCGGGCGGTCGGCATCATCGCCCTGGCCTTCCTCGCCCACGCGCTGCTGATCAACGTGGTCGGCTGGCCGCTGGCCGTGACCTCGATGTTCGGGGTGGTGGCCTGGTCCCTCGGCGCCCGCGGCATCCTCCGGCCGCTGCTGGCCGGAGCCATCACGTCGGTGGTCATCTGGCTGCTGTTCGTCAAGGCCCTCGGCGTGCTGCTGCCCGGCGGCATCCTGCTCGAGCTGGCCACGAGCTGGATCTGACGCCATGGAGGCCCTCAGCCAGCTCGGATCCGGGTTCGTCGATGCCCTGACCCCGATCAACCTGCTGTTCGCCCTGATCGGCGTGGTGCTGGGCACCGCAGTCGGCGTGCTCCCGGGCATCGGTCCGGCCATGACGGTCACCCTGCTGCTGCCGATCACCTACGTGCTCGACCCGACCGGGGCGTTCATCATGTTCGCCGGCATCTACTACGGCGGCATGTACGGCGGCTCCACCACCTCGATCCTGCTCAACACACCGGGCGAGTCCAGCTCGATCATGACTGCGCTCGAGGGCAATCGGATGGCCAAGGCCGGCCGTGGTGCCGCGGCCCTGGGCACGGCCGCTCTCGGCTCGTTCGTGGCCGGGACCATCGGGACGCTGCTGCTCGCCCTGCTCGCCCCGCCGGTGGCCCAGCTGGCCATCATGCTCGGCCCCGAGGACTATTTCGCCCTGGCCGTGCTGGCCTTCCTGGCCGTGGCGACGGTGCTCGGCTCCTCGCCGCTGCGCGGGCTGGCCGCCCTCTGCCTGGGGCTGTTCCTGGGCCTGATCGGCACGGACGTGCTGACCGGCCAGCAGCGGTTCACCTTCGGCATCCCGCAACTGGCCGACGGCATCAACGTCATCGTGGTGGCCGTGGCCCTGTTCGCCGTCGGCGAGGCACTGCATGTGGCGTCCCGGCTGCGGCACGGACCGGTGGAGGTGATGAGCTCCTCCGGCCGCTTCATTACCCGCCAGGACTTCGCGCGGTCCTGGAAGCCGTGGCTGCGCGGCACCGCGTACGGCTTCCCCTTCGGCGCCCTCCCGGCCGGCGGCGCCGAGATCCCGACCTTCCTGTCCTACGCGACGGAGAAGCGGCTGACCAAGCACCCGAAGGACTTCGGCCGTGGGGCGATCGAGGGGGTGGCCGGGCCGGAGGCGGCCAACAACGCCGCTGCTGCGGGGGTGCTGGTGCCGCTGCTGACCCTCGGCCTGCCCACCTCCGCGACTGCCGCCATCCTGCTGGCCGCCTTCCAGACC
>DASQVF010000228.1:0-4345 GCA_035640915.1 Propionibacteriaceae bacterium | reverse complement strand
CCAGGCTGGTAGCCGTAGACGTCCCGGAGTGAGGTGGACGCCGTACGCCCGTCGAGGATCTCGACGGAATCCACGTCGATCAGTCCCGGGTGCTCCACACCGCACGCTTCGGCGACCTTGACCAGGTCACGGCGTAGCGTCTTGACGTAGTTGGCCAGCCGCACCGACTTCAGCTCCGGGTCAAGGCCGTGGGACAGCCACGCGTTCTGGGTGGCGACTCCGGTGGGGCAGGTGTCGGTGTGGCACTTCTGGGCCTGGATGCAGCCAATGGCCAACATCGCCTCACGGCCGATGTTCACGCCGTCACAGCCCAGCGCGAAGGCCACGACCGCGTTGTCCGGCAGGCCCAGCTTTCCGGCTCCGAAGAAGACCACCTGTTCCTGCAGGTTGCGCTCCGCGAACGCGGTGTACACCCGGCTGAAGCCGAGCTGGAACGGCAGCGAGACCGAGTCGGTGAAGATCAACGGCGCGGCACCGGTTCCGCCCTCGCCTCCGTCGATGGTGACGAAGTCGACGCCGCGGTCGGTGTCGGCCATCAGCGTCGTCAGCTCGTCCCAGAAATGCATGTCGCCGACCGCTGACTTGATCCCGACCGGAAGCCCCGTCTCCGCCGCCAGCAGCTCGACCCAGTCCAGCAGGCTGTCGGTGTCGGAGAACTCGGCATGCCGTGACGGGCTGATGCAGTCCCGGCCCTCCGGGACACCGCGAGCGGCGGCGATCTCCGCTGACACCTTCGCAGCGGGGAGGACGCCACCGAGGCCCGGCTTGGCCCCCTGGCTGAGCTTGATCTCCAGCGCCCGCACCGGCGCCGCCGCCACCAGTTCCTTGAGCCGCTCCAGGCTGAACCGACCCTCGGCGTCCCGGCAGCCGAAGTAGGCGGTGCCGATCTGGAACACCAGCTCACCGCCCTTGCGGTGGTGGGTCGAGATGCCGCCCTCACCGGTGTTGTGCAGGCAGCCGGCCAGTGCTGATCCGGCGTTGAGGGCCTCGATGGCGTTCCCGGACAGCGACCCGAAGCTCATCGCGGAGATGTTGACCACCGACTGCGGGCGGAACGCCAGCTGCCGCCCACGGGCCGCACCGAGGACCTTCGCGCAGGGCAGCTCCACCTCGTGACCGGCGGTGGGGGAGGACGGCGGGATCGCGCGACCGAACGTGCGGTGCATGATCACGGGGTAACCGGGCGTGTACTCGACGTCGTTGTCGGTGCCGAACCCGAAGTAGTTGTTCTCCTTCTTCGCTGACGCGTACACCCACCGCCGCTGGTCGCGGGTGAACGGCCGCTCCTCGTTGTTGCCCGCCACCAGGTACTGACGCAGCTCAGGGCCTATGGACTCCAACGCGTACCGGGCGCGGCCCAGTAGAGGGAAGTTCCGGAGCAGGGCGTGGTTGCGCTGCCTCAGATCACGTACCGCCACCACCGCCGCAGCCGCGGCTGCCGCCGCGGGTACCGCCTTCGACGCCCAGCCCATACGCCATTGTGCTCCGCGCCACCACGCTCATGCCCCGCCGGGGGTATCTGCCGCCGATCCGTCGGTGTGGGCTGGGTGGTCGACTCGTCGAGCAGCTCCTGATACTCCTCACCACTCATCCGGCGCGGAAGAGGTTGCGCAGGCTCGGAGCGTCGGACCGGTGCCGGACCGGTTAGCGCCGTCGGGCACAATCGATGGGATCGACCCCCGAGTGGATGGAGCTGCAAAGTGGGATCGCCCCGTGTGCTCAAGCTGGCCGACCAGATCAAGGTGATCGTCGCCGAGATGCTGGAGCGGAGGATCAAGGACCCTCGGCTCGGGTTCGTCACGGTGACCGACGTGCGGCTCACCGGGGACAGTCGGGACGCGACGGTGTTCTACACCGTGATGGGATCGGAGTCCGACCAGGCCGGCACGGCGGCGGCCCTGGCCTCGGCCACCGGGCTGATCCGCAGCCAGGTCGGGAAGCAGCTCGGGATGAAGTTCACCCCGACGATCACCTTCGTCATGGACGCGGTTCCGGAGAACGCCCGGCAGATCGAGGACCTGCTGGAGCGGGCCCAGGCAACCGATGCCCGGGTCGCCGAGCAGGCAGCCCGCTCCTCCTACGCGGGCGAGCCCGACCCGTACAAGCATGAGGACGACGAGCCGGCCGGCTGAGTCCGGCCTGGTCATCTGCGACAAGCCCGCCGGCTGGACCTCCCATTCGGTCGTCGGCCGCGTACGGCGGCTGCTCGGCACCCGCAAGGTCGGCCACGCCGGCACCCTGGACCCGATGGCCACCGGGGTGCTGGTTGTCGGGGTGAACCGCGCCACCCGGCTGCTCGGCCTGCTGGCGCTGGACGACAAGGCGTACGCGGCAACGGTCCGGCTGGGCATCGGCACGGTCACCGATGACGCCGAAGGTGAGGTGACCGCCGCGCCCGGGGCGGCCATTGTCGACGCCGCGCCACTGGAGGCCGCCATGGCCGAACTGACCGGGGACATCACTCAGGTGCCCTCGGCGGTGTCGGCCATCAAGGTCGGCGGGGTCCGCTCGTACGCCCGGGTGCGGGCCGGTCAGGAGGTGGCGCTGGCTGCCCGCCCCGTCCAGGTGCGACGGTTCGATCTCGTCGGCCGTCGGGAGACCGTCGCGGAGGGAGTGCCGGTCGTCGACCTCGACGTGGAGGTGGAGTGCTCGACCGGCACCTACGTCCGCGCCCTGGCCCGCGACCTGGGGGCGGCCCTCGGCACCAGCGGGCACCTGACCGCGTTGCGCCGGCTGCGGTCCGGTCCGTTCACCGTCGCCGAGGCGCAGCCCCTGGGCGACGACCCGCCGCGCCTGCTCCCGCTGCCCGATGCGGTCCGTCGCTGCTTCCCGGTGCTCGCCCTCGACGAGGCCGCGGCGCAGGCCGTGCGCTACGGCCGTCGGCTGTCCGGATTGGACCTGCCGGCCGACCGGACCGCACTGTTCGCTCCGTCGGGGGAGTTCCTGGCCCTTTATCGGCGACAACCCGGTGAAGCCGTCCCGGAGGCGGTCTTCGTCTGAGTAGGGCCAGGCTCCGATGACTTCCCCAGTCGAGCACGATCGACCAGCCTGGCCGACGGCTGCCCGCCGACTGGTGGACTCAGCAGCCCGACGATGAGGGCGCCGGCGTCCAGTCGCGAATGGGCGTGATCTGGTTGACTGGCTCCTGCGATGACCGGACCAGACCAGCGGATGAGCGTCGTGGTGATCGGCAACTTCGACGGCGTGCATCGCGGGCACACGGCCCTGATCCGCGCGGCCCGGGCCAGCGAGCCCGATGCGCGGCTGGTGGCGGTCACCTTCTGGCCGCACCCGATGACCGTGGTCCGTCCTGACCAGGCGCCGCCGCTGCTGACCTCGCTGTCCCGGCGGAAGGAGCTGCTGCGCGCCGCCGGGGTGGAAGAGGTGGTGGTCGTCGAGTTCACGCCCGAGGTGGCCGGCTGGAGCCCGGCGCAGTTCGTGGACGCCGTGCTGCGACCGCTGCGACCGCGTCGGATCGTGGTGGGGGAGAACTTCCGGTTCGGTTTCCGGGCGTCCGGGGACACCAACACGCTGGCCGAGCTGGGCCGCGGAAGCTTCGAGGTGCTGGCGCTGCCTCTGATCACCGACGGCACCCAACCCAGCTCGTCCACGGCCATCCGCCACGCGGTGGCGGAAGGAGACTTCGGGCGGGTCCGGGAGCTCAGCGACTCGACGTTCCGGGTCACCGGGGTGGTGGTCCGGGGCGACCGGCGAGGCCGCGAGCTCGGCTACCCGACGGCCAACATCCCGACCGAGCCCGGGATGGCCGTGCCCGCCGACGGTGTGTACGCCGGCTGGTTGATCCGACTGGACCAGCCCGACGCGCCGCGATGGCCGGCCGCCATCTCGGTCGGCACCAACCCGACCTTCAACGGCGTCGAGCGCCGGGTGGAGGCTTACGTGCTCGACCGGGACGACCTGGAGCTCTACGGGGTGGAGGTCGCCATCGAGTTCTACGCGCGGCTGCGCGGTCAGGTGAAGTACGCGGGACGCGAGGCGCTGATCGCCCAGATGCACACCGACGTCGAGCAGACCCGTCACCTGCTGCACACCGTCTGAGACCTCCGAGGGGGACGAATGGGCGACTACCGAGCGACCATCCGCACGGTGAGGGAGGGGGCGACCGATCCGGGCGGATTCGTGGTCGAGCACCACCGGACACCGCGTGCGGCGATCGATGTCGACCTGTGGTCGGGCGGCCACCTGCTGCACCTGGCGATCGCCAGCTGCCTGTTCAACGACATCCTCCGCGAGGCGCCCGACCGAGGCATTCTGGTCGACCACCTCGCCGTGACGGCGAACGGCGACTTCGACCAGAACGGCTCGAGCGGCATTCGGTACGCGA
>DASQVF010000227.1:0-14842 GCA_035640915.1 Propionibacteriaceae bacterium | reverse complement strand
ACGTGACGGGTCGCCACACAGGTGGCCCGCGGAATGTGCTCCGGGCGGACATCCTCCTCCGCCTCCTGCCATCGATACCACTGGTGCTCGAACACTACGTTCAGGTACCGGCCACCGTTGGACTCGAACACCTCCGAGACGACCCGCAGGCCGTACGTCGTCTCGTCCCGCCCGGCCACGGCGCAGCGCAGCCCGAACACCCCGCCCAAGTCGTCCGGACTGACCCAGCGAACCGGTGGAGGCGGTCCGTAGGTGAGGACCTCCAGCGGCTGGCTGGTGTCGACCAGCCGACCGTCGACGTCGAACGCCCAGCCGCTCCACGGATCCGACTCCTCCGCCGGTGTCCGGTCCATCTCAGCCACCGAGCAGCCCCTGCTTCCGCAGCCACGCCTCCGGGTCGGTCTTCTTGCCCCGCTGCCGCACCTCCAGGTGCAGGTGCGGCCCGGTGACGTTGCCGGTCGCCCCGACCCGGCCGATCACCTGGCCCGTACTGACCGTCTCTCCCACGCGCACGCTCCGCGCGGACTGGTGGGCGTACCAGAACTGCAGCCCGGGCCGGGCCTCGATCTTGGTCAGCTGCCCGTACGCCCCGGCCCATCCGCTGGAGACCACCCGGCCGCCGAGCACGGCCCGGATCGGTGTGCCAACGCCGGCCGACATGTCGAGGCCGGTGTGGCAGTTGGCCCACAGCGAGGAGCATTGGCCGAACCGCGCGGTCAGCGACACCCTGCTCAGCGGGAGCACGGCAGGTCCGCTCGAGGTCGCTGGTCCGTCTGAGCCCCCGGGCCCGCCGATCACGTCGGAACCGGCCGAGTCGCCGTAGGTGGAGACGTGAACGTGGTTGCGGTGGGAGTTGGAGTCGTTGTCACACGGCATGGAGGTGCAGTAGTTTCGCCAACCTTCAGCCTGCCTCGCCACCGACCAGATCCGCTCATTCCAGATCACGTATTTCACGCCGAGCTGCTTGCGGCTGGCCAGCAACCAGCGGGCGACCTCGTCCCCCTGGGCCACCCCCGCCGGACTGCTGTACTCCGGGATCATGATGTCCACGGCGTTGCCCGCGGGGTGGTCGCTGACGTTGCTCCGCCCCCCGACGCCGCCGAAGGCCCGAATCGCCGGCCAGCTGCGTGCCGTGCAGCGGAGCACCCGCAGCGCGTCCGGCTTGAGCCCTGACTCCGCCGCCTTGCCGGTCGGCGGGCAGGTCTTCGCCTCAGCGGGACCGCAGAGCATCGAGCTCTCGGTGACCTGAGCCTCGACCGACTGGGGGTCGAGCTTCTCCTTGAACACCCCTAGCAGGGTGCGGGCGAGCCGCTCGTGCGGGGCGTAGGCCGAGGGGAACGCCGACACCTGGACAGCCTGCGCCGCCTCCGTGATCGACATGTCCTCCCACCCACGCTTCTGCTGCAGGCCCGGGATGGTGTATCCCTCGGGTCCGGCCGGACTGCTACCGGCCCGCCGGGCCGCCGCCACATCGGCGGCGGTGACCTTCTTGCCGCGGAGGAACACTGTGGCCGCGTAGCCGACCTGGTTCACCTGCCTCAGCGTGCCGTACCACCCTGGCTTCTGCCGCTGCTGGAACACTCCAGCGTCCCCGTCTGCATTGGGCCGGTCGAAGCCCGGGTACGCGCCCAGCTGCGACTCCTGCTTGGCCGTCGCCAAGGCGACCAGGACCGCTCGCTCGGTCTTGGCCGCAGACCACTTCAGGCTCTTGCCCACACCGAGGGTCGTGTAGTAGATAGTCCGCGCAACCTCGACCTGCTTCGGGGTCAGGTCGCTGACCCGGGGCAGCGGCGACCCGTCCTCGGCGATGGTCACCGAGGTCTCCGCCCCGCAGTTGCTGCTCGGCGCCGCGGCGGTGACGGTGCGCTGGACGGAGGACGCGGTGATCGAGGCGAAGTAGGTGGGTAGCCAGAGGATCACCGTGAGGGCGATCAGCTGCAGCACCAGGACGGCGATCACCAGCCGCCGCCCGGCCTTGCTCCGGACCAGGGACAGGGCGATCTGGCCGGCCATCTTCGCCACGGTCGGGTTCACGAGATTGCCGCCCTTACTCCCGCGGCCCGATCGTGTCGACCAGCCAGCCGTGCTTGCTGTCCGGCTCGTACACCAACTCCATCCGGAGGGTCGTGCCGTCCGACATCTTCTGGTCCGCCGCCGCGGAGTAGTCGCTGGCCAACGGAACCGCCAGCTTCCCGACCGGCTTCGCCTCGGGGATCTTCGCCGGATCCACGTCGGCGACCTGGTCCCGCAGGCCGTCGGTCGCTGACTCCCGCAGCAACCGCACCCGTTTCGCCTTGTCCGGCTCCAGCCAGCCCCGCAGGAACGTGGTCGCCGCCTCCCGTACCCCCTCGGGCTCGTCCCCCCGCAGCGTCGCATCGGTGCCGCCCGGGGTCGTCGAGGTCGCAGGGGTCGCGGGGGGAGTGGCAGAGCGGGCGGCCGGGGGCGAGGCCGGTGCCGAGCTCGCCGGCCTTTTCGCCGGGGCCGTACTGGTGGGAGCTGCGGCGGTGGTCGTCACCGTGACGACTGGCGCGGCGGTCTGGCCGCCGGTC
The DNA here is from genome assembly GCA_035640915.1 of Propionibacteriaceae bacterium. Classification (GTDB taxonomy): domain Bacteria; phylum Actinomycetota; class Actinomycetes; order Propionibacteriales; family Propionibacteriaceae; genus Microlunatus. Next base: position 12,293 of record DASQVF010000227.1, on the reverse strand, counting down.
GGCCGCAGCAGCACGAAGGCCAGGGTTCCGGCGAGCACCAGGCAGACCAGGGCCAGGACGACGGTGACGACCGGGCTTCCCCGTCGGTCGGCCCCGGCGGCCGGGCCGTAGCCCATGCCAGGACCGTCCAGCGGGTTGTTCCTCATCAGCGCGCCTTCGCCTTGGCGCCGGCGTGGTACAGCGGCGTCCAGGTCTCCTCACCGTGCGCATCCACCTGCGGCTCGGGGAACCGGACGTACTCGTCCACCTTGAACTGTCCGCCCGCCCGGTAGAGGCCGGGCTCGTTCTGCACCACGATGCCGGTGGGGTACACCGCCGGCGGCTCGGTGGACCGGACGGCCGGTGGCGCGCCGACCGGGCTCGGCTCAGAGGCGTTCTCGGTCGGCCGAGCGGTCGTGGCCGCGGTGGCGAGGGTGAGCCGCGGCGTCGGCTCCGTCGGTATGGCGTCGGTGCCACTGCCCACCCGGATCGGCCCGGGATCCGCCTGCGTCGGCTCCGCCGCCGGCCCGTTCGCCGCGCCGGATAGCGCCGCCTGCTCGACGACAACGGGCCGCCGCACCTCGACGCCGCCGCCGATCGGCACGGCGGTGACCGGATGCAGCGGGCGCAGCGGCCGCGGGTCCTCCGGGGGGACGACCTCGGCCGGCGGCGGCAGGGCGTTCGGGCTGGCGTGGACCGGGTCCGGGATGGTTCGACGGGCGCCTTCCAGCACCGGTCGAGGGCCGACCCCCGCCAGCCGCTCCGCCCCGGCCCAGCCGACAGCTCCGGCGCTCGCGTACGCCGTGGCCGGCACCGCCCGTGGCGCGGGCAGCGGCGGCATGGACGGCTCGACCGGCTGCACCCTGTAGGTGGTGTCTCCCGGCGTCATGCCGGGATAGCCGCCCGCTCCGGGCCGGCCGGCGTCGTCGCGCTGGCTCAGCCGGTTGCCCGCGACAACGCCGAGCGCGGTCCCGCCGGCTCGGCGCAGCAGAGCACTGAGGTAGCTCCGGGTCGGGTCGAGCCCGGCCATCGACTTGAACGACTGGACCGGCTTGGTGATCATGATCGCGATCACCGTGGCCACGATCGCGAACAGCAGCTTCCAGCCCATGCCCACCTTGGCGGTCTGGATCGCCCCCAGAATCAACGTCATCACCCCGGCGGCGATGGTGAACTTGATGGTGTTGATGATGGCCGCGGTGAACAGGTCCCACAGCCGCTGCAGCACCGCGAACTTGACCACACCGACCACCGTGCCGACCATCGCCGCCAGCACCAGTGCGATCATGATCAACCGAGCAACGATGGTGATCAGCGCGGCCAGGGCGACGAAGAAGCCCATGATGGCCACCCAGACGGCGCCCAGGATGGTGCCGGCCGTGCGGGTGTCGGCCTTGCCGGTCAGCGAGGCGTACGCGGCCGGATCCTTGTCCTCCACCTCTTGGGCGATCTTCTTGAACTCCGCGGCCTTGGCCTTGTCGATCTCCTTCTGGGCGTCCGGGTTCTTCTCGATCCGCTGGACGTCGGACCAGGTGTAGGTCAGCGCGGACATCAGCCGTGGCCCGTACTCGGTCGCTGTCGGCGAGTCGGCCGAGCCGAAATTGCCGACCAGCCAGGTCTTGTACAGCGACTCGCGGGTGATCAGGTCCGAGGCGCGCGGGTTGAACCCAGCCTGCGCGGCCGCGGACACCGACCTGGCCGCCTGGTCCATCCGTTGGGTCGCCTGAACCGGGAACACCAATGCCACCACGGCCAGGGCCACGCAGACCACCACGACCATCAGCCGGCGGAAGGTCTCCGAGTAGCTCGCGTTCACCGCGCTGAACGCCAGCACGATGCTGACCACCAGCAGGGCCAGCGGCAGCCATACGGTCAGGATGCGTTCGTCCAGGGTGTCGGCGACGGAGGCGACCACCGGCTCGAAGATGTCGAAGTTGGCCGAGCGGGACATGTTCTCCACCGACTCCACCGACGAGGCCATCGTGGCCACACCGGCCATGGCCATGTTTGCCAGGTTGGTGGAGGCGACCGCATTGGGGTCACGGATGAAGTCCGAGCCGCAGCCCAGGTCGTAGTTGGTGTACCGCCAGGCCCAGCCATACACCGAGCTGATCGGCACGTTCGGATCTTTGAAGGGGTCGGGCGCCTGCTCGGGGATGCTGGCCGGATCGGGACGGTCCATCACCAGCCCGGCGGTCTGGAAGTCCGGCCGGACCGGCGCCGGCACCTCCTCACAGATGGCGTCCAGGGGGTCGGCCGAGGCCGGGACGACCGGCACCGCGAGGATCAGCAGCACCAGACCCAGCAGCACCAGCCACCGCCGCCTCTTCCCGGGCTTGTCCGGCGCTGAGGGGGCTAGCGCACCCCCCGGGTGTGCCACGTCGGTGCGCCGGACCCGACGCCACCCCATTAGGCCGCCTCCTCGTCCAGCGGGATGAGCGGGATGGAGGTGAACAACTCCGGATCCAGGAACGGGGTCGGCTGAGCCTCGGCGGGGGTCGGCAGCCGACGACGACCGGGCGTGGTGTTGAGCGCCTCGCGGAGCCCGGGGTGCCAGTCGATGTCGATCCGGACCTTGCCGATCCGGCCGAGCGGGTCGAGGAACACGAACTCACCCGTGTCCAGCGCCTCCGACGGCAGCTCCTGGTCGCCGGCGGTGTCGGTGCGCCGCCGCGGGCTGAGGGCCTGGATCACCGGCGCGTACGCCCGGGGGCACTGGAGCAGGTCGCACGCCTTCTCCGCAACGCTCTGCTTGGTCAGCCGGCCGACAAACGCCGCACCCTGGAGGGCATCGATCCGACCCACGGTGAGCGCATCGTCCGGGTGCTGCGAGGCCGCGCCGATTGCGGTGTCCCACTTCCGGCTGTCCCGGGAGAGCCGGACCATCAGCGCGCGGCCCGACCCCCAGGTGGCCATCTGGTGGTTCTCGTCGAGGAACACGTTCTTCCGTTGGTTGCGGTTGCGCCCGTAGATGAAGCGCGACGTGAAGAACGCGGCTAGGTGCAGCAGCGGCTGGGTGTAGCGCTCGGTGGAGCCCCACAGCTCCCGGTCGAGACCCTCCGGCGGCGGCTCGAGCCCGGGCATGGTGACTACCACCAGGGTCTTGTCGAGCGACTGCTCGGTCGGGATCGGGTCGGTGTGGTCCGGCATCACCAGCTCACCGAGCGGGAACTCGGCGGCCGCCTCGATCTCGGCGACGATGTGCTCGGTGTTGTCCAGCTTGGCCAGCTCCTCGACCACCCAGCGCGGGTTGGTCTGGACGTCGGCCAGGCCCGCCTCCAACACCCGGTAGCGGGTGTTGCGGATCGCCGACCGCAGCTTCACATCGGTCCCGACCTCGCGCAGCAGACCGAGGGGCAGCCACATTCGCAGCACGTCGAACACCAGCTGCTGCCGCTCGGCCACCGCGATCCGCTTGGCCCGGCCGAAGTCGAGCTCGTTGAACCGGCCCTGGTCGTCCAGGTAGGCGCCGGGCTGCGGTTCGGGGATCAGCTGGTAGGGCGACAAGGTGCCCGGTTCCGAGGCGGTCAGGTCCAGCACCCGGGAGTAGGGCTTCAGCTCGGGCAGCTCGCACAGCTTGGCCAGCGGTCCGGAGGGATCCAGGATGATCGTCGGCTCGCCGCGACGGGCGGCGTTGTAGGCCAGCGCTCCGATGAGCACGGACTTCCCGCCGCCCGGCTCGGCGGTGATGGTGAACAACCCCGGCTGCTGCAACGTCTCCGGACCGTAGTGCGGGTCGAACCGCACGGCGCGGCGGGCGGACCCGATGCCGTACGCCAGGTACGGTCCGGTCGGCGTGCCCACGTCGGCGTCCACGTTCGGCATCGCCGAAGCCAGATACCTCGCCGGCAGTCGCCGCTGGTAGCCGACCGTCGACCAGGGCTCGCCGGGCACGAACTCGCGCAACAGCTGCGCCTGTCCCCGCGGGTGGGCCAGCTCGAAGTTCATCCGCTCGCCGTAGGAGTCGACCAACGCGCGGGCCTGCTCCAGGCACTGGGCCTCGGTCGCCGCGTACGTCGCCAACCGGATCGGCCCGAGGAAGCGGACCGCGGTCCGGGTGTCACCCTCAGTCACCTCGTCCAGGTTGAGCGTCGCGCCCTCGATCGCGCGTTCCACCGCCGGCGGCGGAATCAGATTGTGCTCGGCGTAGTGGGACTGGATGCCGGCCGCCCGGTTCTGCTCGAACTCGATGGCCGGACTCAAGTCCTTCGGGTCCAGCATCGCCCCGGTCATCGACCACTCGACCGGGAAGCCAAGCTTGTCGCTGGCCAGCATCCAAGGGTCCCGGCCGGACTCCGGCCAGGTGATGTCCGGCAGCGGCCCGAGGGACAGCACGGCGACATGGCGCTCGACCACCTTGCCGTTGTGCTCCGCGACCACCTTGACGGTCGAGGAGCTCAGCGGGTTGTAGAACCACTCCCGCCGGGTGAAGAAGCTGGAGATCTCGTCCGGCTCCCAACGACCACCACCGGCACCCGCATGCATCGGCGCCGGGATTCCCATCGACAGCGACCGGTGCATCAGAAACGCCATGTCACGTGGTCCCACCGGCCGGCCGTTGAAGCCTGCACCTTTGACGATGTTGGTGACCCGCAGGATCTCTTCGATGACCGCGACCGTCTCCGGGAGCGGATGCTCGACGCCGGCGATCAGCTCCTCCTGCACCCGGCGACTGGGGTTCGGTCCGACCCACACCGACAGGGTCACCATCTTGGTGTCCAGCCCGGTCTGCTGCAGCCGGCGCTGCCCGTACTCCAGATAGGCGTCCCAGGACGGAGCGCCCGGCACGTCCGGCAACGGGCTCGGCGTGTCCTCGTCCAGGGTGCGTGCGAACTCGTAGCTCGGGTAGGGCCGCGGGGTCGAACGCAGCTTGATCGACCGACCCTTCAGGCTCGCCCAGCGAAAGGTGGCCTGGTCCCACAACAGCATCCGGTCGGAGTCGGAGCGGAAGTCCCACTGTTGCCCACCGAGCACGAACGTGGCGAACATGCCGCCCCGGGTGAAGGACAGTGGACCGGCGATCCGGAACGTCGACGGGGTGAACGTCGCCCGCCGCTGGCGAGTAATCCGACGGAACATGCCGGAGGGACCGGCCGACGCCACCGCGGCGCGGATCCGACCGGACGAGGGGGGTTGCTTCTTTGGCTTCGCCGGGCCGGCTTTGGTGGAGGACGTCTTGTCGGTCTGCTTCGCCATCTACTCGGGCCTCTCGGGGGTTACGACGGGGCCTTGGTTGCCGGTCGGATGGACAGGTACGGGTTGTCGGGTCGAGGGCCCCCATGGTGGGGGGAACGGTCCGGGTTGTCGGACCGAGCGCCGCCGTTGAGCTGAGAACGGTCCGGGTCGTCAGGCCGGTTGGCGCCGGCATCGAGCGGGCTCTGATCAGGGGTGTCCCAACCCATCGCCCGGCGTACCGGTGCGGAGAGGTAGCCGATCGGCGGGTAGGCGAACGCCACCTCGATCGGCCCGAGCTCCTTGGTGGTTGCGAAGCGGCGGCTGAACTCCCCGCGCACCAGGCGTCGCTGGTAGCGAATCGGCTCGTCGTAGCTGATGTGCCCCATCAGCTTCACCGCAGCCCAGACGCCGGCGGCCCCTCCCCAGAGGACGCCGATCCCCAGCGTCCACACCCACCCGGCGCCGCTCAGCCAGACCAGGGCGCCACCGATCGTCGATCCGATCGGGATCGCCACCAACGTGACGAGCCACTGCACGTAGGTCCACTGGAACGGCAGGGTGCTGCCCGCCGGTCCCAGCCAGACGGCCCGCAGCTTCCGCGGGCCGTCGTCAGTTCGCAACCTAGGCATTACGCCGTCAGCTCAGGTTGAATCCGAGAGCACCGAGGATCCGCTCTCCGAACACGGCGAAGACAATGGCGCCGGCACCGATGGCGCCGATGACGATCGCCACCACAGTGTTGAACCCGACCCGGGCGGTCTCGGCGTACTGGGCGTTGTTGGCCCGGCCACCGAGGCGGATCGCCACCACGATGATGACCAGGCCGAGCACCGAGAGCAGCAGTCTCTCCACCACCCCGGGATCCCAAACTTGCATGTCAGATCAGTCCTCTCTATCGATCCGGGTCGACGCTGACCCCTGTTCGGCCGGAACCCGCCCGGGTGACTGCGGGCGCGGGCGGCGATATATCTGGAGGTCCCCATCCCGTGGTTCGGAGGTCTGAAGCGCCATCTTGGCAGAATTCGATGACACTTTCGATTCTAAGGTGGAGGTCGAGGTTGAGGTCGGCTCCCCGCCACCTCGGGAGGGCGTGGAGTGGACCTTCAGCTCGATGCGCGGCGGATATCGGCCCCAGTCGAAGACGCCGCTCCGCGGCGGCTCCGGCCACGCGATCGGATCCAGCGGACCCAGGACCCTACGCGCGGCGTCGGCCACCGACCGGCGCCATCCGGGATCCTCCAGCGAGGTCCGCGGGGTCAGCTGAACGCGTACCCGGACCGGACGGTGACCGCTCCACCGCAGCACGCGCAGATCGCGTTCCGGCTGCCAGTCGGCGGGCAGCACCCGGGCCAGTCCGGTCACCACGGAGTCCAGCTGCCGGGAACGCCGGGAGCGGCGACGGCGCGACCACGCGAGGAAGGCGAACAGGACGACAAGCTCCAGGACCCAGAAGGCGACGAGCCACCAGTTGCGGCTCCACCACTCACCCAGGCTGACCGAAACGGCGTCCCGGCCGGCGGCGAATCGAGGCAGGATCCATTGGGTCAGCGCGGTGAACAAGGCAGGACCAACGGCGGCGAGGACAACCAGTCCGGTGACCAACGGGATCAGGCTGTCATCGTTTCGCCCGGTCCGACCCCTGTACTGGTCCGCCATGGCGCGCGTTTTCTCCTTGATGCCCCACGCCCCCCGTTGGCCTAGGGCCGGCCTCGTTACAGGTAACCTTCCTCACTGAGCTGAAGACGGCGTAGTTACTTTCCCTCCCCGCCGAACCTTGAGCGTAGGCCACCCACGGTTCGTACTCAAACCCATGTTTACAGACGAAACCGGGCCCGACTAGAGCCTGGGTCAGATCGTGGCATGGCGGCTGGACTATCGACGGGCGTACTCATGGCGGTCCCCGAGTAGCTGGTCAGCGCACTACCCTCACCACAACGGAGGTCTCAGCGCTGGAGACGGCGGCCAGATTCTTGACCGCAACTCGCTGAAGACGGTGTCCGGCGTGGCGGCAAACCTGCAGCCCGAGATGGAGGTGCTCAGTCCTCCCAGGGTGGAGTCCGGTCCATCTTCTTGTAGTACTTCGCCAGGTGGGACTTGACGCGAGCCACGTCGCGCTCGGGAATGTCCACCCCGCCCCGCGCACCCTGCATCACGTTGCCGGCGGCCATCACCCCCCGCGGCACCGCGCGTAGCTTTCCACCGATCACGTCGGCGATCAGCAGCTTGTACGCGGTGAAGTTGTCCTTGCTGTCCGCGTCGTACCAGACGTGAGCGTCCCGGTACTTCTCGTTGGGCTCATCCTGGGCGTCCGCCCACTTCCGGACCCGCTTCTCCGCCTCGTTCCCGTCCCACGAACGGTCCTCGTCCGCCAGCTCGAGGTCCTGAAACGTCGTGACTGCCATGGTCGCCGCTCCTTCCGTCCTCGCCCGACCACCCTACGAAATTGGGAGGGCGGTCCGATCAGCTGCAGGCTCGACAGCGTCGTCGCTCAGTCCGGAATTTCGCGGCATGGCTCAACCACAGGATTCCGCCGGGCTGAGCGGGCTACCGCAGCCGTACCGGCGGCATCCGAAGCGCCAGCCCGTCGAGCTCGCCGAGGGCGGCGGGCAGCTCGTCCAGGACCGACCAGGACCACGTGCGCACCGCCCGCGGATCCTCGCTGTTGCGGGGCTTGCCGAGCAGCCGGACGAACGCGGGCACCTGGCCGGCGGGCTGGACCGGCGCGTCGTCGGGCAGGTCGCCCCGCGTGCGGGCCTCGTCGACGGCTTCGCGCAGTCCACCGAGCCGGTCGACCAGCCCCGCCGCCACGGCATCCTGTCCGCTCCACACCCGACCGCGGGCCACCGCCTCGATCTCCTCAGGCGAGCGGCCCCGGCCGGTCGCCACCTTGGCCACGAAGTCGGCGTAGACGGCGTCGATGGTGGCGGCCAACCGGGACTGCTCGTGCTCGTCGAAGCGCCGCCGGCCGGAGTACATCAGGGCCCGTTCGCCCTGCTGCACCGTCCCGGTGGTCAGGCCCAGCCGCTCCAGCAGCTCGGCGACGACGAACTTGCCGCCGAATACCCCGATCGATCCGGTCAGCGTTCCGGGCAGTGCAAGGATCGTGTCGGCCGGGCAGGCGATGTAGTACCCGCCGGAGGCGGCTACGTCCCCCATGGACACCACGACCGGCTTGCCCGAGTCGCGGAGCCGGACCATCTCGCGCCAGATCACCTCAGAGGCGACCGCGGAGCCTCCGGGTGAGTCCACCCGGAGCACCACGGCCCGGGCCCGGTCGTCCTGCTGCGCCGCGCGCAACTGGGCGCTCACCGTGTCGCTGCCTACCTGTCGCCCACCGAGCCCGCGGCGCGACCGCCCCTGGGCGATCGCCCCGCGCGCGTCGACCAGGGCGACGTGGCCCCGATGCCGCTTCGGCCAGGAGGGACGGCGAGCGGGCTTCCACCGGTCGGCGAACAGGAGCTCCGGCGTGGTCGGGAAGCGGGAGCGGACCGAGGCGTACACCTCGTCGCGATAGCCGAGCCGGTCGACGAGTCCGGCCTCCCGCGCCTCAGCGGCGGTGTAGGGGCTCGCGTCCATGATCGCCCTCAGCTGGTCCGGGTCGGTCGACCGGCCCGCGGCGATCAGCTGGACCGCGTCGTCGTAGAGGGAGCCGGTCAGCCGCTCCAGCGACTCCCGGTGCGCCGGGGTGAGCTCGGTGCGCTGGAACTGGTCGGCCGCGTTCTTGTACTCGTGCCGCTGCTCGAACTGCGGCTCGATCCCGAGCTTGTCCAGCGCCCCGCGCAGGAAGGTGGTCTCCACGCCGACGCCCAGCGGGCCGACGCCGCCGCCGGGCTGCAGCCAGATCTCCTGGAACGCGGAGGCGAGGACGTACGCGGTCAGCCTGGCCGAGCCGTCGTCGAAGGTCTCCGCCCAGGCGACGGCGGGCTTGCCGCTGCCGCGGAAGGCCTCGACTCCGAGCCGGAGCTCCTGCATGGTGGCCCACGGAAGCGCGCCCCCGACCTTGGTGATCAGCCCGACCACCCGCGAGTCCTCGCCCGCCTCGTACAGCGCTTGCAGGGTCGGCCGCAGTTGCCGTCGGCCGCGGTTGCGCAGCCGGTCCAACGGGTCGTTCGGGTCGGGGGTGACCGGAACCTCGGTCAGGTCGAGCTCGAGCAGCAACGGCGTACGGGTGGGCAGCACGGGCACGTTGCCAGGCTAAACGGGGCCGGGTCGCGAGCCTGTCGAAGGGCCCGGCCCCGGTGCCCTTCGACAGGCTCAGGGCACATCAGCCGGCGACGTACGCGCGCAGATGCTGGGCGGTGAGGGTGTCGGCGGACTCGACGAGGTCACGGGGCGGGCCTTCGAACACCACCCGTCCACCGTCGGTGCCGGCGCCGGGACCGAGGTCGATGATCCAGTCCGCGTGGGCCATCACGGCCTGGTGGTGCTCGATGACGATCACCGTCTTGCCGGAGTCGACGAGCCGGTCGAGCAGGCCGAGCAGGTGTTGCACGTCGGCCAGGTGCAGGCCGGTGGTCGGTTCGTCGAGGACGTAGACCCCACCTTTGTCCGCCATGTGGATGGCCAGCTTCAACCGCTGCCGCTCACCGCCCGACAGGGTGGTCAGCGGCTGCCCGAGGCTCAGGTAGCCCAGGCCGACGGCGGCCATCCGGTCCAGAATGGCGTGGGCCGGCCCGGAGCCGAAGAAGTCCCGGGCCTCCGCGACGGACATGGCCAGCACCTCACTGATGTCCTTGCCGTCGAGCTTGTACTCCAGCACCGCGGCCTGGAACCGCTTGCCGCCGCAGTGGTCGCACTTGGTCGCCACCCCGGCCATCATCGCCAGGTCGGTGTAGATCACGCCGGCGCCGTTGCAGTGCGGGCAAGCGCCCTCCGAGTTGGCGCTGAACAGGGCGGGCTTGACCTTGTTCGCCTTGGCGAAGGCGGTGCGGATCGGGTCGAGTAGGCCGGTGTAGGTCGCGGGATTGCTGCGTCGGGAGCCGCGGATGGCCGACTGGTCGACGGTCACCACACCGGCGTCCCGCGGCAGCGAGCCGTGGATCAATGAGCTTTTGCCCGACCCCGCCACGCCAGTGACCACGGTCATCACCCCGAGCGGCACGTCGACGTCGAGGTTGCGCAGGTTGTGGGTGGTGGCGCCGCGGATGGCCAGCGCGCCCTTGGCGGTCCGCACCTCGGGCTTGAACCGAGCCCGGTCGTCGAGGTGTCGGCCGGTCAGCGTGCCGCTGACGCGCAGGTCCGCCACGGTGCCCTCGAACTGCACCGTCCCGCCGTTGGTGCCGGCGCCGGGACCGAGGTCCACCACGTGGTCGGCCACGGAGATCGTCTCCGGCTTGTGCTCGACCACCAGGACGGTGTTGCCCTTGTCCCGCAGTCGCTGCAGCAGGTCGTTCATCCGGGCGATGTCGTGCGGGTGCAGGCCCACGGTCGGCTCGTCGAAGACGTAGGTCACGTCGGTGAGTGACGAGCCGAGGTGGCGAACCATCTTGACCCGTTGGGCCTCGCCGCCGGACAGCGAGCCGGAGCTGCGCTCCAGGCTCAGATATCCCAGTCCGATCTCCACCAGGGAGTCCAGCGTCTGCTGCAGGGTGGCAACCAGCGGCGCGACCTCCGGCGCGGTCAGTCCCCGGACGAACCCGGCCAGGTCGCTGATCTGCATCGCACAGGCGTCGGCGATGCTGACTCCGTTGATCTTGGACGAGCGCGCGGCCTCATTGAGCCGGGTGCCACCGCAGGCCGGACAGGGCCCGTAGGTGACCGCGCGGTCGATGAACGCGGCGATGTGCGGCTGCACCGAGTCGCGGTCCTTGGTCAGGATGCTCTTCTGCACCTTGGGCACCAGGCCCTCGTAGGTCATGTTGATGCCCTGGGTCTTGACCTTCATCGGCTCGCGGTAGAGGAAGTCCTGCCGCTGCTGCTCGGTGAAGTCGCGGACCTTGACGTCGCCGGGAACCAGACCGGACTCGGTGTAGATCCGCACGTACCAGCCGTCCGGGGTGTAGCCGGGCACCCGGATGGCGCCCTCGTTGAGCGTCTTGCTGTGGTCGACCAGCTCCTCGACGTCGATGTCGGTGACCCGGCCGAGCCCTTCGCAAGCCGGGCACATCCCCTCCGCAGCGTTGAACCCGAAGTGGAACGACGGCCCGACGTACGGCTGGCCGAGCCGGCTGAACACGATCCGCAGCATCGCGTTGACGTCCGTCGCCGTGCCGAGGGTGGAGCGAGCGTTGGCGCCCATCCGCTCCTGGTCGACGACGATCGCGGCGCTCAGGTTCTCCAGGGCGTCCACGTCCGGCCGGTTGAGGCTGGGCATGAACCCCTGGATGAAGGTGGAGTAGGTCTCGTTGATCAGGCGCTGGGACTCGGCGGCGATGGTGCCGAACACCAGGGAGGACTTACCCGAGCCGGAGACCCCGGTGAAGACCGTGAGCCGCCGCTTGGGGATTTCCAGCGAGATCCCGCGCAGGTTGTTCTCCCGGGCGCCGACCACCCGGATGACGTGGTGACTGTCGGCGACGGCAAGGGCTTGGTTCACAACAGGTGAGCGTATTGGCGGCCGCCGACAGTGACTGCCGATCGAGCTACCGCGCCGAGGGATGCAGTAGCGGCACCGCACCGGACCAGCCGTTGGACAGCACCTGCACCAGGCTGGGCGGGGTGAGCACGACCGCCCTGCCGTCCGGGCGGTCGACCGCCTCCCGATAGCCGCCGAAGCTCCATCGCCGCAGACGGTCGCCCATGACCAGCCAGGCGTCGTGCTCGACGACCACCATCGTGCCGTCCGGCAGATCCGCGTAGGCCGCCGAGTGCGTCCGCGGACCGCGCCGATCGTCGCCGAGCCGCTCGGCATGCAGCCGTCGGTCGATCGCGTCCACCTTCGTCTCCCCCGGATGGCCCGACGCCCACAGCTCCACGAACCGGCGAAAGTCGGCCGAGCGGCAGAGGGCGCACGGCCGGTGTCCGGCGGCGAAGGCCGTCGCCTCGTCCAGGAAGAACAGTTCGGTGAACCGGCCCGGCTGCAGCAGCCGCCCCCGGTGCCAGCCGCGGAACTGCAACCGGCAGGCGATCCAGCGGCGGCCGGCGTACCGCCGGCGGATCCGGCCGTTCTCGTCGTGCAGGCAGCCCCGGTTGCCGTAGAC
>DASQVF010000226.1:0-3133 GCA_035640915.1 Propionibacteriaceae bacterium | reverse complement strand
GGTCCGCTTCATCCAGGCGAGCAGCTGGCCGTCGACCAGGGCCATGCCGACCGCGGGTTCACGCGCCCGCGGCACCAGCCCGGCGGTGTCCAGCACGTAGCGCGAGTCCTGGTAGCCGCGGTACATCTCGTCCAGGACCTGGAGCAGGTGCCCGCGTGGCTCCTGCCCGGCGGCCGGCGGATCACCCGGGGCGTGCCAGTAGGTGCGGCCGTCGTGGGCGAAGCGCTCGAGCTCGTCGGCGACCGCGGCCAGGCCGGTGCGGACGTCGGTCACCGTGAGCGTGGCCCAGTAGGCGAGGTCCTTCTCGGTCGCCGGGCCGTGGCCGGTGAAGTACCGACGGGCCAGCTCGGCGAGCGCATCCTCCCGCTCCATCCGCCGCGGCTGCGGCACCCGGTCGCTCATTCGCGCGTAGGTGTGCTGGCCGTCGGCGGGCCGGCCGCTGCAGATCAGTGTCTGCAGCTCGAGGTGGGCGAGCAGGATCATCAGCAGGTGGCCGGTGGCCGTCACGCCGCGGGCAGCGAGCGCCTCGGACATCTGGGGTCGGGTCAGGTCGCCCTCGGTGGCCAGGCTGTCCAGCACGGCCGCGGTGGCCCGGTCCAGCGCGTCGCCGTCGAACTCGGTGAGCTGCTGCTCGGTGACCTTGAACACCCGCGGCGCAGTCACCTCGATGAGCCAGACGATGTCCTCGGCCGCGACGTAGTGCCAGGTCGGCCGCAGGACGTGGGTGCGGAGCACGGCCCCGGAGTCGAGCAGGCCGCCGAGGTCGGCCGGGTCCGGAGTCTCGGTTCGGCCCGCGACCGCCCACGCCGACTGGCTGGGGTTCTCGGCCTGAACCGCCAGGAGGTGTCCCACCACATCCTTCGCGCCGGCCGCGTGCGGGCGGATCAGCCGCTGGCTGCGCAGCCGCCAGCGGGCGATGTCGGCATCGGTCAGGGGCATGGGTCCACCTTGGCGGATCAGCGGGCGCTCTGCCGAACCAGGGGTTCGGTGCGGTAGCCGATCAGCTCGGTCAGCCCGATCAGCGTGACCGACCGGACGACCGACGGGTCGGTGACCATGGCGTCGATCACCCGCTGCAGGTCGGCGTTGGAGCGGGCCACGATCCGGCACCACAGGTCGCCGCTGCCGGTCACCGTCCAGCACTCCAGCACCTCCGGGATACGGGCCAGCCGGTCGCTGATGTCGGTGCGGCCCTCGTGCTGCAGGATCTCCAGGGTGACGAACGCGGTCACCGCGTAGCCGAGCGCCGCCGGCGCGATCCGGGGAGCCCAGGAGGTCACCACGCCGTCGCGCTCCAGCCGGTCCAGCCGGGCCTGGACGGTGCCCCGGGCAACCCGCAGCCGCCGGCTCGCCTCCAGCACGCCGACCCGCGGCTCGGTGCTGAACAGATCCAGGATGCGGCCGTCCAACTCGTCCAGCCGACTGGTCATTCTGCCCCTCCTTCGCCGCCGATCACCGGTTAGGATTGAGCATATTGCCCAAAGCTGCGGGAGTCGATTGCACACCTTGTCGGCCATTCGCACTCTTGGGCCATGACGGACGTTCTCACCTCCCACGCGCTCACCAACGACGAGTTCCTGGCCGGCCTGGACGCCGACCAGCTCCGCCAGCTGGTAGGCCTCGTCGACTACGACCAGGCTGCCGACCCGTTCCCGGTGATCGGCTGGGACGCGATCGTCTGGGTGGTCGGCAACGCGACCCAGACCGCCCACTTCTTCATCTCGGCCTTCGGCATGGAGCTGGTCGGCTACGCCGGACCGGAGACCGGGACCCGGGACCACAAGGCGTACGTCCTCCGCAGCGGCGCCTGCCGCTTCGTGATCAAGGGCGGGGTCACCCCGGGCAGCCCGCTGCTGGACCACCACCGCGCGCACGGCGACGGCGTGGTGGACATCAGCCTCGAGGTTCCCGACGTCGACCAGTGCATCCGGCACGCCCGGACCGTCGGCGCGCGGGTGGTGACGGAGCCGCACGACCTGACCGATGAGCACGGGACGGTCCGGCTGGCCGCCATCGCCGCGTACGGGGACACCGTGCACACCCTGGTCGACCGGTCCCGCTACGACGGGGTGTACCTGCCCGGCTACGTGCCGCGCACGTCCACCTACGCCAGGCGCCCGGGCGCCCCGAAGCGGATCTTCCAGGCCCTGGACCACGTGGTCGGGAACGTCCGGCTGGGCGAGATGGACGAGTGGGTCGCCTTCTACAACCGGGTGATGGGGTTCACCAACATGGCCGAGTTCATCGGCGACGACATCGCCACGGACTACTCGGCGCTGATGAGCAAGGTGGTGGCGAACGGCAACCACCGGGTCAAGTTCCCGCTGAACGAGCCGGCAGTGGGCAAGCGGAAGAGCCAGATCGACGAGTACCTGGAGTTCTACGGCGGGCCGGGCGCCCAGCACCTGGCGCTGGCCACCAACGACATCCTCGGGGCGGTCGACGCGATGCGGGCCGAGGGCGTGGAGTTCCTGCAGACCCCGGACTCCTACTACCTCGACCCCGAGCTGCGGGCCCGGATCGGCCAGGTGCGGGTGCCGATCGAGGAGCTGCAGAAGCGCGGAATCCTGGTCGACCGCGACGAGGACGGCTACCTGCTGCAGATCTTCACCAAGCCGACCGGTGACCGGCCGACGGTGTTCTTCGAGCTGATCGAGCGGCACGGCTCGCTGGGCTTCGGCAAGGGCAACTTCAAGGCGCTGTTCGAGGCGATCGAGCGCGAGCAGGAGCGCCGCGGCAACCTCTGACCGCCTCCGTCGGCTGCATCGGTCCGGCTGGGTCTACCCCTGACCGTTCACCTTGACGCCTCCTAGGTGACGGTCAGCGCAGCAGTCGAGCGGCGGCCATCCACCACGCACTCGACCACGTAGTCGCCGCTCGTCAAGGTGAGCGGGGTGGGCGTCGGCCCGCTGAACAGCTCCTGCACCAGTCGGTCGTCCCGCAGCAGGCGGACCCGGCCGGTGCCCTGCTCGATGATCACGGCGGTGTCGTGGGTCCCCGCCGCCACGGAGTCGCGGTTGAGCAGACAGGAGTCCACCTTCGCCACGACCTCGATCGGCGCGACGGCGGGGTCCGGCGGCGGATCGCCGATGAGCAGGCAGCCGGCGAGCAGCGGGCTCAGGCCGGCGACCGC
>DASQVF010000225.1:0-8543 GCA_035640915.1 Propionibacteriaceae bacterium | reverse complement strand
CGTCACCCGGAGGAGGCGATAACGCATGTCGTCTGCGCTGGCCGGGTACTGACTGCGCCACTCGGTGAAGGTCGCCCGGCCCTCGAACCGCTCCCCGCTCTGGGGAAACTCCAGCACCGCGTCCTCGTGGTAGATCTCCTCCGCCCGCTCGACATCGGCACCGACGAACTCGAAGTAGCGCTCAAGCATCCGCCGGATCGTGGCCTCGTCCGCCATCTGCGTTCCTCCTTGTCGTGATCAACTTGCTGCCCCAGAGCCTGCCCAAGGCGTTCTGATACGTCGAGAGCCGCGTTTCCCGCGGCGGCCAGCCCGCAAACCCCGCTTCGGAATCCGTAGAAAACGGAGTTTCGAATTTGGGTTTACGCTGTAAACAGCGCTGGCGCGTATCGGGACGGGGACTTCCTGAGCCAGCGCTGGAGCGTGCTTGAGGTAGAGGGGGAGCAGGTCATGCGCATCGCCATCGTCACCACCTATCAGCCGCGGGCCTGTGGGATCGCCGTCTTTTCCGGCGACCTGCGCCGCGCCCTGCTGGAGGCCGAGTCGCATCTCGACGTGGACATCGTCTCGATCGTCCGCGGCACGCCGCCGGCTTCCCCGCCGGAAGTTGCGGTCACCATCGGTCAGGACGTCCGGAGCGACTACCCGGCCGCGGCCGCCGAGCTCGCCCGGCGGGAGGTCGACGTAGTGCTGGTGGAGCACGAGTACGGCATCTTCGGTGGCGAGGCCGGGGAGTTCGTTCTGGGTCTGACCGACGAGCTGTCGGTGCCGTACGTCGTGACGCTGCACACCGTGCTGGGCGATCCGTCGCCACGCCAGGCAGCAAACCTGTCGGCATTGTGCCGACGAGCCGCGCTGGTGATGGTGTTCACCGAGACCGCCCGGCGGATGGTGATCGATCAGGACGTGGCCACGCCCGAACAGGTCCGGGTGGTGCCACACGGCGCGCCGGACATCCTGAACCCGGTGCACGGGTCGTTGCGAGACCCGCGCTCGCTGCCCGAGCCGGGGGCGAGGGGAATGGCCGCCGTCGCGGCCGAGCTGGGCCTGGACCGGTTGGCTGACCGGACGGTGCTGTCGACCTTCGGGCTGATCTCGGCCTCCAAGGGACTGGAGCTGATGATCCGGGCGCTCCCGCCCGTGGTCGCCTCCCGGCCGGACGTGCTCTACCTCATCGCCGGCCAGACCCATCCCGAGATCGTCAAGCACGAGGGCGAGCGGTATCGGCTCGGACTCGAGCGGCTGGTTCGCGACCTCGGGCTGACCGAGCACGTTCGCTTCGTGGACCGCTTCCTGTCCGTCGATGAGCTCGCCGCCCTGCTCGCGCGTACGGATCTCTACGTCACGCCGTACCGATCGCCCGAGCAGATCGTCTCCGGAGCGCTCACGTTCGCGGTGGCCGCCGGGTGCCCGGTGGTGTCCACCCCGTACCGATACGCGGAGAACCTGCTGGGCTCCGGGGCGGGGACGCTCGTGCCGTTCGGGGACGTCCCCCGGCTTAGCGCCGCCGTGCTGAACCTGCTGAACGATCCCGACCGGCTGGCGGCCGCCCGCGCCGAGGCGCGCCGAGTCGGGGAGGACCTGTCCTGGAGCAGCGTCGCCAAGGTCACCCTCGAGGTGCTGGCCGAGGCGGTCAACGACGTCGGCCCGCCCACCCGACGGCCCCGGGCGACGCTGGCCAGCGTGCCTGTGCTGCGGCCGGATCACCTGCTCCGGCTGGTCGACGAAGTCGGCATCGTGCAGCATGCCTGGGGCACCGTCCCGGCTCGCTCCACCGGCTACTGCGTCGACGACGTGGCTCGGCTGGCGATCGTCGCTCTGCACCTGGACCGAACGCTCGACGATCCGGTGTACCGGCGCATCCTGGTGTCCTCGCTGGCCTTTTTGGTGCACGCCTGGGACGTCGCCGGAGCGGGCATGCACAGCTTCATGGACTACGGCCGGCGCTGGCTGGACGAGCCGCATCTCGGCGACCACGTCGGGCGGACGATCTGGGCGCTCGGCGAGGTCATCGGGTCCGATCCGCCGCGGACCGAGTCGCGCGCCTGCCTGCGACTGTTGGACGAGATGACGCCCGTCCTGGACCGGCTCACCGCGCCGCGAGAGCTGGCGTTCGCGCTGCTCGGTCTGACCCGGCCCGACCTCGATCTCCTGGCCGAGCCGCTGCGGGCAGCCGTGCGCACCCTGGCCGACCGGCTGGCCGGCTGGTACGACCGGCATCGGCAAGACAGGTGGGTGTGGTTCGAAGCGCAGCTGACCTACGACAACGCCCGGTTGCCCCAGGCGCTGATCGCCGCTGGCAGCCGGCTGGGCGATCCCGACCTGGTGCAGCGCGGCGTCACCGCCCTGGACTGGTACGCCGCGCAGTGCGGTCTCGATGGGCCAGCCGTCCGGCTGGTCGGTAACCGGTGGCGGGAGGCCGACCGGCCGATGCCGCTCGACTGGGAGGGCGACGAGCAGCCGGTGGACGCCGCGGCCCTGGTCGAGGCCCTGGTCGAAGCCTCGACCCAGACCGGGGGCGAGCACTACGGTCGGCAGGCCGTACGCGCCTTCGAGTGGTTCCTTGGCCGCAACACGCAGCGACTCGCGGTCTACGACTGCGCCACTGGGGGCTGCCACGACGGCCTCGGTCCGTCCGGCCTGAACCAGAACGAGGGCGCCGAGTCGACCCTGGCCTTCCTCCAGGCGCTGCTCACGCTGGAGCAGGCCGGCCTGCAAGGGTCAATCGGCCAGCAGGAATGAAGGTCGCCCTCCTGGGACCGATCGCCTGGCGGACCCCGCCGGAGCACTACGGCCCGTGGGAGACGATCACCGGGCTGCTGGCCGATGGCCTGGCCGCTCGCGGGATCGACGTCACGCTGTTCGCCACCCTCGACTCGCAGACGGCCGCGACGCTGGACGGCGTCTGTCCACAGGGGTATGCGGTCGATCCCAGCCGGGACGGCCGGATCTGGGAGGCGCTGCACGTGGCCCACGCGTTCGCCCGGTCGGCGGAGTTCGACCTGGTGCACAACCATCTGGACTGGCTGCCACTGGCCTTCTCCACCGCCTGCCACGCCCGGCTGGTCACCACCATCCACGGGTTCTCCGACCGGCGGATCCTCCCCGCGTACGTCGCCGCGGACTCGGCGTACGTCTCGATCTCCGACGCCGACCGGGTGCCGGAGCTGGACTACTGCGCGACGGTGCCGCACGGCATCGACCTCCGCCGGTTCACCTTCTCCGCGAGGCCGGGGGAGGACCTGGTGGTCCTCGGCCGGATCTCTCCGGACAAGGGCACCGCCGAAGCCATCGAGATCGCCCGCCGGAGCGGGCGCCGGCTGCTGATCGCCGGACCGGTCCAGGACGAGGCCTATTTCGCGACGGAGGTGCGTCCGCACGTGGACGGTGATCGCGTCGGCTACCTCGGCTCGGTCGGGCCGGAGCAGCGGGCGGAGCTGCTCGCCGGAGCGGCCGCGTTGCTGCACCCCATCGCGTTCGCCGAACCGTTCGGCCTCGCCGTGGTGGAAGCGATGGCGGCGGGCACGCCGGTGGTCGCGTATCCGCGAGGCGCCATGCCGGAGGTTGTCGACGAGGGCGTGACCGGCTTTCTGGTCGGGGACGTGGCCGGGGCGGTAGCCGCGGTGGATCAGGCGGTCGGCCTGGACCGGGCCAGGATTCGCGGGGTGGCGGAGGACCGGTTCAGCGCTGAGCGGATGATCACCGACTACCTTGCCGTCTATGAATCGCTCCTCCAGTGACCTCAGTGGTGAGTTGTTCACCCGCTACCGCGGCAATCCGCTGCTGAGCCCGATCCGATGGCCCTACACGGTGAACGCGGTGATGAACGCGGGGGCCGCGAAGGTGGATGGCAGCACCGTGCTGCTGTGCCGGGTGGAGGACCGGCGGGGGATCAGCCACCTCACCGTGGCCCGGTCCGCCGACGGACTGTCGAACTGGGTGGTCGAACATGAGCCCCTGCTGGCGCCCACTCCCGGGTTGGTCCACGAGTCCTGGGGCCTCGAGGACTCTCGCCTGACCTGGGTTCCCGAGCTCGATCGGTGGGTGATCGTCTACACCTCTTTCGGACCGGGCGGTCCCGGCCTGTCCCTGGCCACGACCGCCGACTTCCGCAGCGCGGAGCGGCTGGGCATGGTCAAGGCGCCGGAGGACAAGAACGGTGCCCTGCTGCCGCGCCGGGTCGGCGACCATTTCGTCCTGTTGCATCGTCCGGCCTCCGTCCTGACCGGGCGCTCCGACATCTGGCTGTCCCGCTCAACCGATCTGCACACCTGGGCGCCGCCGGAGCCGGTGATGGCGGCGCGCCCTGGCTCGTGGTGGGACTCGGCCCGGATCGGGATCGGCCCGCCCCCGATCGAGACGCCCGAGGGCTGGCTGATGATCTACCACGGCGTACGGACCACCGTCGCCGGCGCGCTCTATCGGGTTGGCCTGGCTCTGCTGGACCTCGAGGAGCCGACCGTCGTCCGCCGGCGCTGCGCCGAGTGGGTGCTCGGCCCGCAGGAGTCGTACGAGCTGGTCGGTGACGTGCCGGGGGTCGTCTTCCCCTGTGGCCTGGTATCGGCGAATACCGACGGGGACGAGCTGCGGCTCTACTACGGTGCGGCCGACACCTCCATCGCCGCGGCCACGGCCTCCAAGTCGGCGCTGCTGGACTTCGTGCTGACCCACGGCGAGGAGCCGGCCGCGGACGGGTGACGGAGTGCGCATAGCGGCACCTTCGGCCGCCGGGAAACGCACCTGGGCGACGACGCGGCCCATGATGATCGGATGAGCACCCGTCTGGTCATGCCACAGGAGGCCCACGCCGCGATGGTGGCCGGCTGGAGCCGCTCGGCGGAGGAAGCCCGGCGCTGGTGCTCGGTCGCCGAGGATCCCTTCCCGGTTGACCGGGTACGCGGCTGGTGGGCCGAGGCCGACGTCCAGCCTTGGCTGCTGGTCACCGAGCCCGACGCCCGGCCGGTCGGCTACGGCGAGCTGTGGCTGGAGGAGGAGGAGGACGAGGTCGAGCTGGCCCGGCTGATCGTCGATCCGGCGCAGCGCCGGCAAGGGTGGGGCCGGGCGCTGGTCGCCCAGCTGGTCGCCGCGGCGCAGGCGACCGGACTGTCCGGATGCCTGCTGCGGGTCGTGCCGGACAACGTTGCGGCCACCGGGCTCTACCGCTCTACCGGCTTCGCCGAGGTCGACGCCGACCGCGCGGCCGAATGGAACCAGGGCCAGCCCGCCGGGTACCGGTGGTTCGAGTGGCCGCGGTTGGCTCCCGGGCCGTGACTCGTCCCTCGGTCAGGGCTCGGACCACCTGGGCCGCCGAGCTCTCACCGGCTCTGCGGGCCCGCGGCCGGCCGGCGCTCCATCTCACCCTCGACGACTTCCACTCGCCACGGGCCCGGCGCAACCGGCAGGGCCGCACCTCGCCGGCCGGCTACTACGCCGACGCGTACGACGTCGCGGCCTTGGTGACGCCGCTCTGTTCGGCAGCCCGGAGGCAGTGGAGGAGATGTATTCGACGCGCTACCACCCGGCCTGCACCCTCTACATCGCGGAGGTCGACCCCGTCGGCCACGCGGACATCGTGATCGGCAACGACCACGTACACCACCCCGAGCTGCGCCGGATCGGCCCGCTCAGAAGGTGAACTGCTCCTCGTGCAGCTGGCGCCGACTGTGCCCGGTGTGCAGCAGGGACTCCCGCAGCCGGGTCGCCATCCGCGGCGGCGCACACAGGTAGACGTCGTAGTCCCGCAGCGGACCGACCATGGCTCGCAGGGTGTAGGCGTTGAGCAGGTTCTCCGGTTCCTCCGACGACCCGATCAGGTAGACCACCCGGGCGCCCTTGCGGGCCGCGATCTCGTCCAGCTCGGCCCGGAACACCACCTCCTCCTCGCTGGAGGCCCGGTAGACCAGGGTCAGGTCCTTTCCGGGCAGGTCCAGGGTCTCGAACAGCACCCGCATCGGGGTGATGCCGACCCCGCCGGCGACCAGCAGCACGCGGCGGCGGCGCCGGCGCCGCTCGGTCAGCGCTCCGTACGGGCCCTCGGCCAGCACCACCGTGCCCGGGTGCAGGTCGTGCAGCAGCCGGGTGCCCAGGCCGACCGCCTTGATGGTGATCCGCAGCCGGTCGTTCGTCGGTGGGGCGGACAGCGAGAACGGGTAGGACCCGGCCCAGGTGGTCGGTGTCAGGAAGCGCCAGCGGAAGAACTGGCCGGGCTCGGCCTGCAGCTCGTCCAGATGCGCGCCGGACATCACGATGCTGACCACGTCACCGGACTCGCGGACGATCTGCTCCACCTTCAGTCGGTGCCGCCACATCTGGTGCAGCGGCTGAACCAGCCGGTACCGGATGACCAAGGCGAAGGCGTACGCGTAGAGCAGGCTCCAGCCGATCTGGGCCGGCCGGTTGCCGGCCAGGTCGGGGCCGGCGAGCTGGTGGATGAAGCCGAGGGCCACCGCGAGATAGGCGAGCAGGTGGAACAGGTGCCAGTGCTCGTACGGCATCCGGCGCCGCACCCAGCGCAGCGAGCCCAGCCCGACGACGACCAGCAGGATCAGGCCCAGTGCGGCGGCCAACAGCCCCGGCCAGCCCAGCACTTCCCGGGTCGCGGCGAGCAGGTGAATCCCCCGTACGCCGGCCCACGCCTGGATCGCGGCGAGCGCATGCACCAGGGCGAGCCCGATGACCGTCGGCCCCATCCGGGAATGCCAGCGGGCCAGCCGATCGGACCCAACCCCGTGCTCGATCACCGGCGACCGCGACATCAGGATCAGCATCACCGCGGCGCCGTAGCCGGCCAGCATGCCGCTCACGCGGGCGACCAGCGCCGGAGCGAGGACGAGCGGCTCGAGCGGCGAGGCGACCGCCAGGACCAGGGCGACCAACGCGCCGCCGGCCAGGACGGCCAGCAGGACCCGGGGGGTGAGCGTCCAACGGCGGGTCACTGGGATCTGACGACCTGCACGGTCAGTGGCAGGGAACAGGGCTGCTGGAGCTAACGGCGCGGCTCGCCCACCGAGGCGGGCGACTCGGTCGGGGCCGCCAGCGCGACGTGGAAGCCGATGACCGTGGCGACGGCGAACACGATCAGGGTGGTGGTGCGCAGCATCCAGCGCACCAGGACGCTCGACGGCTGGGCCGAGATCGCGCTCGGGACCAGGCTGCGGAGAGACGTCGAGGTGGCGACGTCAGGGACTGACATTTGCAGGAACTCCTTGTCTCTCGAACCCCCGAACGGACACAGAAGTGGCACCGCCACACCGGTGCCTGGTGGCCATGGAACCCCACGAACAGGGCTGGATCAAATCGGCGACCGCGCTGGTCGTGACCTGGATGTTGTTACCTTCGGCGCAACAAAGACGGGATCTCGGGCCGACCGGCGCCGGCCATGAGCACCGGCGTTGCTGCTGACCGACCGGACTCGAAGCGATCCCATATCCCCGGGCACCGAACCCCACCGGGAGCGGCTGCCCGTGTCCACTCCAGATCCGGTCTACGGTCAGGTCATGACCTCGGTGACCCGGCAGGTGGCGTCATGAAGGTGCTGTCCCGGCATCCGCTGGTGGTGTTCTTCCTGCTCGCGTTCGTCCTGACCTGGGTGGTGTGGGTGCCCCGGGCGGTCGGCGTGCCGGTCGGCATCCTCGCTCAGCTCTGGACCTGGATCCCGGCCGTGGCCGCGGTGCTGGCCGCCGCCCTCACCGGTGGCCGCGCCGCCGTGCGGCGGCTGCTCGCGGCCCTCGTCCGGTGGCGGGTCGGCTGGCCCTGGTACGTGCTGGTGCTCCTCGGCCCGGCGGTCTTCGCGGCGCTCGTCGCCGCGGCGTACGCGCTGCTCGGCGGTTCCTGGACCACGGCGTTCCCGGCGGCGACCACAGGGCTCGGCTCGCTCGTCCTGTTCCTGTTCCTGCTGACTCTCACCGACGGGGTGGGGGAGGAGATGGGCTGGCGCGGCTTCGCGCTGCCGCGGCTGCTCGAACGCTACTCGGCGCTGATCGCGAGCGTGGTCCTCGGCGTGCTGTGGGGGCTCTGGCACCTGCCGCTGGTCTTCACCGAGGGGTTGGGGCTGTTCGGGCAGCCGATCTGGTTGCTGCTAGCCGACATCACGGCCAAGTCGATCCTGTTCACGTGGGTGTTTCTGCGGACCCGGGGCAGTGTGCTGATCGCCGCACTGCTGCACGGGACGACGAACCTGTTCCTGGTCTCGCCGCCCGTCACCGTGTCCGGCGACCTGCTGCTGCCCGGGCTGGCCCTGGGCGCCAAGTGGCTGCTGGTCGGAGTCATCGTCCTCGTCTGTGGTCCGGCCCTGATTCGGGAGCGAACCGAACGGCCGGCCGAGTCGCTGACCTGACGCGCAAATGCCGCGACCGAACCGGGTCAGTCCCTTCGGCGAGCTCGCCGCGGTCCCCGAGCGGGGGCTTGTCTACGGCAACCGGGGCTGCCTGCACGACGAGAACGGCCGGATCCGCCGGCGGTACGCCGGCCGCCGCTGGATCGCCTGCCGGTTGCAGTTCCGCGGCTGGCACCGGGGGCGGCTGCTGCAGCCGGGCCGGTTCACCGAA
>DASQVF010000224.1:0-3145 GCA_035640915.1 Propionibacteriaceae bacterium | reverse complement strand
GGGGCGATCATCTCCCTCACCGCAGACCGGCCGCTGACCGGTCCCGCCGTCCCCCCGCCGGCGCCGACCGAGCCGCCGCCTGCCGTCGAGTACGACCCCACGGCTCGGACGTACGTGATGGAGGGGCTGAAGGTCGTCCTGCCCACTGCTCCATTCCGCTGTGACACCCAGCCACGGGACGTGCCGGGTGTGTTCCCCTCCTCCTTCGGCTGCACCGCGCCGGTGCACATCGACTACAACGAGGAGAAGAGTGACTGGGTCGCCGCGACCGGGATGGGCCTGGTCGACGAGGAGCTGAAGCTTGACCCGGACCTGACCGCGATCGCGGCCCTGACCTTCAACGCGGTGGTCGTGCGGAACTACGACCTCGACGAGATCACGATCAAGAAGCGCAAGACCGAGCGCCTGGCCGAGATTGCGCCAGAGGGCAAGGCGCTGCTGGTCTCGGCCGAGATTCACTACGACTACCGGGGCCTGCCCTCGACGTACGACCGGGTGGTCGTGGCCGTCTTCGCGCTGGAGAGCGGCCGGCACGCGGCGTGGTACGCCCTCCGCCCCAACGACAGCCCCAAGGACGTCACCGAGGCCCTCGGGGCGTCCGCCCGGACGGTCACCGCGCGGAAATGACCGCCCGGTCTCCGGCGGCGGGCCTATCCTGTGCCCGTGCCCGGAGCCACCCCTCTCGCCGTGCCTGAGTCCGCCCTCACCAGCCCGGGCGGGTACGGGTACTTCGGACCGGCGGGCACCTTCACCCACCAGGCTCTGCTCACCCTGCCGGCCTCCGGCCCCGATCCCATCCCGTACGCGACCGTCGGCCAGGCGCTGCAGGCCGTCCGGGCCGGGGAGATCGCGGCCGCCCTGGTCCCGATCGAGAACTCCGTCGAGGGCGGGGTGTCCGCCACCCTGGACAACCTGACCTACGGCGACCCGCTGGTGATCACCCGGGAGGTGCTGCTGCCGGTTCAGTTCGACCTGTTCGGGCGGCCCGGGACGACCCTGGACGGCGTACGCAGCATCCTCACCCATCCGCACGCCGCGGCCCAGTGCCGTGACTGGCTGGCCCTGCACCTGCCCGAGGCCCTCGTCACCGAGGGCGGGTCCACCGCCGCTGCGGCCGCCGAGGTGGCCGACCCGCTGTCCCGCTTCGACGCGGCGATCTGCGCGCCGGTGGCCGGCCAGATGCACGGCCTGACCGGGCTGGCCTCGGGCATCGCTGACAACCCGGACGCGGTGACCCGGTTCGTGCTGGTCTCCCGGCCCGGACAGCTCAACCCGCCGACCGGAGCGGACAAGACGACCATGGTGCTCTTCATGCGGGAGAACCACCCCGGCGCGCTGCTGGAGATCCTCGAGCAGTTCGCCAGCCGAGGGGTCAACCTGTGCCGGATCGAGTCGCGGCCGACCAAGCGCAGCCTGGGAGACTACTGCTTCTCGGTGGACGCCGAGGGCCACGTCGACGACGCCCGGCTGGCCGAGGCCCTGATGGGCCTGCACCGGATCTGCGGTGACGTGGTGTTCCTGGGCAGCTATCCGCGGGCCGACGGGACCCAGCCGACCGTTCCGGTCGGCACGTCCAACGCCGACTACGCCGCCGCCGCCAACTGGCTGCAGCGACTCAAGGGCTGACCCCGCGCCGTGACCGAGCGGCCACCGGTCGCCGGTCGGCGGGCTCGTCGGGATCGCCCGTCAGCTCACCCCGCGGACCGCGCGACCCATTGGTACGGGACAGCGCGATCTCGGCCGGCGCGTCATCGGAAGGGGAACCAGCCAGCGCCGAGTCCTGGGGAACCCGCAGCCGCAGCGCGCCGGGCCGGACCTCGGCGGTCATGGTGCTGCACACACCGACAGTGTCCCCGTCCATCTGATAGTGGTCCCGGCCGTCGACCTTGATCGACACCCGGCGGCCGGTCAGCCGGTCCAGCTGGCGGTCCGTCCGCTGCTGTCTTGTCAGCACCTGGGTGGTCAGCCGCACCCAGTCCCGCACCCGGCGCGGTGAGGCGACCAGCAGGTCGAGCCGGCCGTCGTCGGCCCGGGCCGCGGGGATCAGCTGGATCTTGCCCTGCAGGAACCCGACGTTGCCGATGACGATCACGTGCGCCTTCCGGGTCAGCGTGGGTCCGTCGTCGACCCGGATGCTGACCTGAAGCGCGGGGTGTCTGGCGTGCCGCGCCGCGGACACGAAGTACGCCGCGCTGCCCACGGTGCGCTTCAGCACCGGGTCGGTGCCCTCCATGATCACCGCGTCGATCCCGATGCCGGCCATCACCGCGAAGTGGTCCTCCGGCCCGCCGTCCACGCTCAGCGCCACCAGGTCGACCGGTTTGTCCAGTCCGTCGAAGGCCACGGCCAAGGCGGCGGCCTCGTCCAGCGGGATGCCGATGTTGCGCGCCAGCAGATTGCCGGTCCCCGCCGGGATCAGGCCGAACGGCACCCCGGTGCCGGCCAGTCCGGAACAGATCACCCGGATGGTGCCGTCGCCGCCCGCGCCCAGGACCAGGTCGACGCCCTCGTGCACGGCCTGCGCGGTCATCGCCCGCCCCGGGTCGTCGGTGGTGGTCTCGAGCCACAGCGCCCGGTCCCAGCCGCGGGTCCGCAGCTCGTACTCCACGTGCCGCCGGAAGGTGACCCAGTCAGTGACCCGAGTCGGGTTGTAGATCACCGCCGCCCGCTTCCGCCGTCCCGGTCGCACCGGCTCGAGCGGCCGGGGCCGGGTGACCTCGGTGACCAGTTCGTACGTCATCGGCACCGTGACCCCGCTGGCCAGCAGCGACACCGTGGCGGTCAGGCCGCCGAGCAGCGCGCCGCCCACGATGTCGGTGAGGAAGTGGGCGCCGAGGATCCAGCGGTCGATCGCCACCAACAGCACCAGCAGGCCGGCGCCGATCTGCCAGCGCAACCGGGCCGCGACGCTCTGCCGGGTCACCGCGAACGTGGCGCCGACCGCGATGCTGCTCGCGACAATGCTGCTCATGTGCCCGGAGGGATAGGCGTAGCCGGAGATCGTGATCAGGTCCAGGCTGGACTCCGGCCGCGCCCGCGCGAAGACGAGCTTGAGCAGCGTGGTGGTGGCCCAGGTGGTGGCGATGATCAGGCCGAGAGCGACCGCCAGCTGCCGGAGCCGGCGCCGAAAGGCCCAGATCGCGAT
>DASQVF010000223.1:0-7317 GCA_035640915.1 Propionibacteriaceae bacterium | reverse complement strand
GCCATGGACGAGGTCGACTACCTGGTGATCACCGCCGGGTCGTTCGACATCCTGGTCGAGGTGGTGTGCGCCGACGACGACCACCTGCTCGACCTGCTCAACAAGCAGATCCGGACGATTCCCGGCGTCCGCGCCACCGAGTCCTTCGTATATCTCAAGCTCGCCAAGCAGACCTACCAGTGGGGAACGCGGTGACAAAAGGCAAGGGGGACGACTCCCTTGAACTCCCACCGCGTGCACACGGACAGGAGCACGCGCTATGACCACCATCGCGGAAGCCGGGGCGCCCCCGGTCACCGAGCACCTCTGGATGCACTTCACCCGGATGTCGGCGTACGCGGACAAGCCCGCCCCCATCATCGAGCGTGGTGAGGGCGCCTACATCTGGGACAGCAACGGCAAGCGGTACCTGGACGCGCTGTCCGGGCTGTTCGTGGTGCAGGTCGGTCACGGCCGGGCCGAGCTGGCCGAGGTGATGGCCGAGCAGGCCCGCAAGCTCGCCTTCTTCCCGGTCTGGTCCTACGCCCATCCGAAGGCGATCGAGCTGGCCGACCGGCTGGCCGCGGCCGCGCCCGGCGACCTGAACAAGGTGTTCTTCTCCACCGGCGGCGGCGAGAGCGTGGAGACGGCGTTCAAGGTCGCCAAGCAGTACTTCAAGCTGATCGGCAAGCCGTACAAGACCAAGGTCATCTCCCGGGCCATCGCCTACCACGGCACCACCCAGGGCGCGTTGTCGATCACCAGCGTGCCCGGGTTCAAGCACCCCTTCGAGCCCCTGGTTCCGGGCAACTTCCGGGTGCCCAACACCAACTTCTACCGGGCGCCGGCCGAGTACGCCGACGACGAGAAGCGGTTCGGTCTGTGGGCCGCCAACCGGGTCGAGGAGGTCATCCTGGACGAGGGCCCGGACTCGGTCGCCGCGGTCTTCGTCGAGCCGGTGCAGAACGCCGGCGGCTGCTTCCCGCCTCCGCCCGGATACTTCGAGCGGCTGCGCGAGATCTGCGACACCTACGACGTGCTGCTGGTGTCCGACGAGGTGATCTGCGCGTACGGGCGGTTGGGCACCATGTTCGGCGCCGACAAGTACAACTACGTCCCCGACATCATCACCAGCGCGAAGGGGCTCACCTCGGGCTACTCCCCGCTCGGCGCGGCGATCATCTCCGACCGCATCTTCGAACCGTTCGGCACCGGAGTGACCACGTTCCCGCACGGCTACACCTTCGGCGGTCACCCGGTGTCCTGCGCGGTCGGCGTGGCCAACCTCGACATCTTCGAGCGCGAGGACCTGCTGGGGAACGTGCAGCGCAACGAGAACGCCTTCCGGCAGACGTTGGAGCGGCTCTACGACCTGCCGATCGTGGGCAACGTGCGCGGCGACGGCTACTTCTACGGGATCGAGCTGGTCAAGGACAAGACCACCAAGGAGACCTTCAACCACGACGAGTCGGAGCGGATCCTGCGCGGCTACGTCTCCGGCGCGCTGTTCGAGAACGGGTTGTACTGCCGGGCCGACGACCGCGGCGACACCGTCGTCCAGGTGGCGCCGCCGCTGACCTGCGGCCAGGCCGAGTTCGACGAGATCGAGCAGATCCTGAGGCACGTGTTCAGCGAGGCCTGGTCTCGGATCTGACGCCCGCGACGAACCTGGAGTCGTTGCCCGGTCCGCGGGCGTAGTCGCCCCTCGGACCCGGCAACGGAGATGCCTACCCCCCGCCCTGGGACTCCCGGTGGTCGAACCGGGCCAGCGACCGCACCGCTCGGGAGAGCCGGTCGGTGCCGTCCAGCAGGGCCCGGCGGATCGGAGCCGGAAGGTCGCCCGCCAGCGCCTGCTCCGCCCGCTGCACGGTGTCCGGCGTCGCCGCCAGACGCGGGTACGCCTTGGCCGCCACCTCCCGCACCGCCCAGCCGCTGCGGAACGCCGCGGTGCCGCCGATCTCGGCGAAGTAGCGGTCGACGTAGAGGTCCGTCAGCTCCTCCTGGCCGGGGACGAAGAAGCCCTCCGCGATGGCGTACAGCTCATAGGCACTGAGGTCCGACGGCTCGACCACCGTGCTCCAGGCGCTCGCCTTGGTCTCCGGCCGGCCCAGCATCGCGCCGGCCCGAGTGGCGTGGATCCGGGCCGCCGCACTCCGGTCCCGGGCGAGCGCTGCCTCGATCGGACCTGGGTCGGGGTCGATCGCGGCGAGCCGCTCCACGACCAGCCAGATCAGCTCGGGATCCAGCGCGACGCCGGCCGGCAGTCGGTCGCCCGCCGCCCAGTCCCGTAGCCGCCCCACGTTGTCGGTGCTGCGCACCACCAGTCGGAAGGCGGCCAGCTGCTGGTCGGATCCCGCTGGGGCGGAACCCAGCATCTCCTCCGCCACGCGACAGACCCGACGCAGCCGCTCGGGGCGCTCGGCGAGCGGGGCGTACGGGCCGGCCAGCGTGCCGATCGCGAACCCCATCGCCGACTCGACCAGCGTCTCCTCGCTCCAGCCGGGGACCGCGGCGAGCAGCAGGTCGAGGGCCGCGGCGGGGTCCAGCTCCGCGTCGCGGACGCCGTCCCGGACGGCGTTGACCGCCACCACCCGTACCGGCTCGTCGGAAACGGCCGGCAGCACCCGGGCCAGCCGGGACCAGCCGTCGGGCCCGAAGCGGATCTTGGCCCAGGTGGCATTGGTCCCGTCCGGGACGACCAGCGCCTCACCCACCGGCGGGATGATCGGCACCGGCTCGGCGGCGACGGTGACCTCGGCCAGCCGGGAGACTGCTCCGTCCGTCGCCACACCGACCACCGAGAGCGCGTGCGGGCGCTGCGAGCCTCCGGCCGCGGGACGGCGAACGATGCTCACCGGGTCCGGCAGCACGTCGATCGTGTCCATCCCGGCGGTCCGCAGCCAGGCCTGGGCCCACGGCTCGACGTCCACCGCGCCGGCGTCGATCCAGCATCCCAGCAGGTCGGGGAAGGTGGCGTTGCCCCAGGCATAGCGGGAGATGTAGTGGCGCAGGCCGGCCAGGAAGACGTCCTCCCCCAGATACGCCGCCAGCTGTTCGAGCACCGCGGCGCCCTTGGCGTAGGAGATGCCGTCGAACTGCTGCAGCGCGGTCTCGGCATCGGCGGCGTCGTTGCCGGCGACCGGATGCGTGGTCGGCGCCTGGTCGGCCACCGCGCCCCAGTCCTTGCGCACCACCCCGAACTCGGTCGCCATCGGGTACTGCGTCGCGGCCGCGCGGCAGCGGTGGGCGAGGTACTCGGCGAACGACTCGTTCAGCCACAGGTCGTCCCACCAGCGCATCGTGACCAGATCCCCGAACCACATGTGGGCCAGCTCGTGGGCAACCACCCCGGCTCGCTCGCCCCGCTGCCTCCGAGTGGACCGACCCCGGTGGAGGAACGAGTCCCGCAGGGTGACGCAGCCCGGGTTCTCCATCGCCCCGGCGTTGAAGTCGGGCACGAAGGCCTGGTGGTACTCGCCGAACGGGTACGGCCTGTCGAACAGCTCGGCGTAGTAGTCCAGGGACTGCCCCGTCACGGTCAGCAGGTCCTCCGCCGCCGCCTCCAGCTCGGCCCGCAGGCTGGCCCGGGCGTGCACGCCGAGCCGGACTCCGGAATGGTCCGCCGTCACCGAGGCGTACGGTCCGGCGACCACGGTGACCAGGTAGCTGGGCAGCGGGCCGGCCGGCGCGACCGTCCAGCGGCCCTCCCCGACCGGACGGCTGGGCCCGTTGCCCAGCACCGTCCAGCCCTCCGGCACCCGGACGTCCAGGGCGTAGGTGGCCTTGAGGTCGGGCTGGTCGAAGCTCGCGAACCACCACGGCCCGGCGTCCAGGAACGACATTGCGTAGAGGTAGGGCTGCTCGTCGTGCGGGTCGACGTGTCGGTGCAGACCCTCGCCGTCACTTCGGTAGGCCATCCGGCCGGCCACGGTGAGCGTGTTGTCCACCGCGAGCCCGGTCAGCGCGATCCGTCCCTGTC
The DNA here is from genome assembly GCA_035640915.1 of Propionibacteriaceae bacterium. Taxonomy (GTDB): domain Bacteria; phylum Actinomycetota; class Actinomycetes; order Propionibacteriales; family Propionibacteriaceae; genus Microlunatus. The sequence goes on along the minus strand of DASQVF010000223.1, from coordinate 3,359 downwards.
GCCAGGCGCCCGGGTCGAGCGCCCGGCCGTTGAGCTCGGCGTGAACCAGCTCGCGACCGCGGAAGTCGACGAAGGTCTCCGGTCCGCTGCTGTGGAAGCGCAGGGTGGTCACCGAGTCGAAGGTCGGCGCCGCGGGGTCGGTCAGGTCGAGCTCGACCCGGACGTCGGCGAGGCGGATCTGCCGCGCCCGCTGCTCGGCCTCGGTGCGCCGCAGACTCCGCCCTGAGCCTGCCGACGGGCCTGGCTCGGAGCTCGACGAACGGCTCAGGATGTTTCCACCAGGTAGGTGTCGTAGGCGTAGCTGGTGAAGAACTGCGGCCAGTCGTCGCCGAGCGCCACCGTCTCGAACACGTCCCGGGCGGCCACCACGCGGGTCCGCAGGTCCTCGTCCGCCCCGGAGGTGAGCCGCTCGGCCTCCTCGGCGACCAGCTCCCGGACCAGCTCGGCGGTCACCGGAGTGCCGTCGGCCGTGCTGGCGCGGTGGTGCACCCACTGCCAGACCTGCATCCGGGAGATCTCCACCGTGGCGGCGTCCTCCATCAGGTTGTTGATCGCCACCGCACCGGAGCCCCCGATCCAGGCGGTGAGGTAGGCCAGGCTGACCGCCACGTTGGCGCGAAGCCCGTCTGCGGTGATCTCGCCCTCCGTCGTGGCGACGTCGGTCAGCATCGATCCGCTCACCTGTACGTCGTCCCGCTGCCGATCCAGCTGGTTGGGCCGGTCGCCGAGGACCGCGTCGAACGCCTCCGTGCAGGCGGGGACCAGCGCCGGATGGGCCACCCAGGAGCCGTCGAATCCGGCCCCGGCCTCCCGCGTCTTGTCCGCCGTGGTCTTCTCCAGCGCCGCGGCCGTGGCCTCCGGGTCGGCCTTGCTGGGCACGAAGGCCGCCATGCCGCCGATCGCGTGGGCGCCGCGGGCGTGGCAGGTCTGAACCAGCAGGTCGGCGTACGCCGCCATGAACGGTGAGGTCATGGTCACCGAGCCCCGGTCCGGCAGCAGGTGGTCAGCCGAGTCGGCGAAGTTCTTGATCATGGAGAAGATGTAGTCCCAGCGACCCGCGTTGAGCCCGGACGAGTGGTCGCGGAGCTCGTAGAGGATCTCGGTCATCTCGAAGGCGGCCGGCGTGGTCTCGATCAGGCAGGTGGCCCGGATGGTGCCGTAGGGGATGGCCAGCCGCTCCTGGGCGAAGGTGAACACGTCGTTCCACAGCCGCGCCTCGAGATGGGACTCCAGCTTGGGCAGGTAGAAGTACGGCCCGGCACCGGACGCGATCAGGGTCTGGGCGTTGTGGAAGAAGTAGAGCCCGAAGTCGACCAGCGACCCCGGCACCGGCTGCCCGTCCAGGCTCAGGTGGCGCTCCTGCAGGTGCCAGCCGCGGGGCCGGACCAGCACGGTGGGAGTCTCGGCGCCCACCTCGTACCGCCGGCCGTTCTCGTCGGTGAAGTCGATCTCGCGGCGGAGCGCATCGAACAGGTTGAGCTGACCGTCGACCACGTTGAACCAGGTCGGCGCGGTGGCGTCCTCGAAGTCGGCCATCCAGACCCGGGCCCCGGAGTTGAGCGCGTTGATCGTCATCTTGCGCGACGTGGGCCCGGTGATCTCGCAGCGCCGGTCGGCCAAGCCGGGGGCCGGCGGCGCGACCCGCCAGTCCGGGTCGGAACGGATGTCGGCCGTCTCGTCGAGGAACTGCAGCCTCCCGCCGGGGTTGCCGGCGGCGTACCGGTCCGCCCGAGCCTGCAGCAGCTCGGACCGGCGGGGGCCGAACCTAGCGGCCAGCTCGGCGACGAAGTCCAGCGCGTCGGCGGTCAGGATCTCGTCGAACCGGGGCCGCTGCTCCCCCTCGACGGTCACGGCGGAACTCACGCCGCCAAACTACCGAAGGTCCCGTACGCGAGGATGGGTCGGTGAGCTTCGACGTACGTTCCCTGGTCGCGGAGGATGCGGAGGCCGCCCGGCGGCTCGGCCACGAGGCGTTCGGGGTGCCGACCACGCCGCCCACCGAGCCGGCCCGGACAGACCAGCCCGGGCGGGTCACTCTGGGCGCGTTCCGCGACGGGGAGCTGGTGGCCAAGGCGGTCGACCGGGCGTTCGACTCCTACTTCGGCGGGGCGCTGGTGCCGACGAGTGGCATCGCCGGCGTCACCGTGGCGGCGGAGTTCCGGGGCCAGGGGGCGCTGACGCCGCTCTTCGATCCCCTGCTGCGGACCGCGCGGGAGCGCGGCGCGGTGGTGTCCGGGCTCTTCCCGACCGCGCCGCGTATCTACCGCCGGTTCGGCTACGAGGTGGTCACCGACCTGGAGACCATCGAGGTGCCGACGTCCGTGCTGGGCCAGGTCGCCCGCCCGACCACGGTCCACACCCGCCGCGCGGTCGCCGCCGACTTCGACGCCGTCCGGGCGGTGTACGACGCGTGGGCGGCCGGGCAGAACGGGCCGCTGAGCCGGCGCGGCGTCTCCTTTCCGGCAACGGCCGAGGAGTTCCTGGAGAGCTACACCGGGGTCACCGTCGCGCAGGACGAGGCCGGGGACATCTGTGGCTACGTGTCCTGGGAGCGCGGTCAGGACTTCGGCGAGCAGGCGGTGATCGCGGTCAGCGACCTGCTGGCCACGTGCGCCGACGGGTACCGGGCGCTGCTGAGCGCCATCGGCAGCTTCTCCAGCGTCACCGCCCGAACAACGCTTCGCACGTCGGGACCGGACCCGGCGCGGCTGTTCCTGCCCACCGCGCACTGGCGGCGGACCCGGACGCTGCCATACATGATCAAGGTCCTGGACGTGCCCGCCGCTTTCACGCTGCGCCAGTACCCGCCCGGGCTGACCGCTGACCTCTCGTTCCGGCTGACCGGCGACTTCCTGCCCGAGAACAACGCCGCCTACCGGCTTCGACTGGCCGACGGCCGGGCGGAGTGCACGATCGAAGACTCGGCCGACCCGGAGTGTTCCCTCACCCCGCAGGGTCTGGCCCTGCTCTACGCCGGGGCGCAGTCCAGCGCCAACCTGCGGGCGGCGGGGCACCTGTCGGGAGGGACGGTGACCAAGGACCGGGACCTGGACGCCGCCTTCGGCGGTTACCAGGTGCACATCCGCGACTTCTACTGACGGACTGCGGCCTGAGCTTGTCGAAGGCCCTTCGACAAGCTCAGGGCCCATCAGGCGCTCAGCTGAGCCGGTAGGCCGTCGCGTGCTGCGGCTGGTAGAGCAGCATGTCGTCAGCCCCCGGGACGCGCAGCATGATCCCGCGTCCGAATCCCATCTCCTGCGCCCGGCCGGTGAACTCCGCGCCGCGAGCGGCGAGCTCCGACACGGTCGCGTCCAGGTCGTCGCACATGATCGAGATGGAATGGTGCCTCGGTGCCTGCC
>DASQVF010000222.1:0-2556 GCA_035640915.1 Propionibacteriaceae bacterium | reverse complement strand
GCCCTGAGCACGCAGGGCAGTCCCGCTCCGCTCATCACGACGTACGCGGCGCCGTACCGACTGAGGATCTCGAACACGGCGTCGTCGTGCCAGCTCGGGTGACGGAACTCGACCGCCACCCGCATCCACGTCGGCAGCAGCCGCAGGAAGGACTCGAGTCGCGAGTCGTCCCGCGGAAGGCCGGGCGGCAGCTGGACCAGCAGGACGCCGCGGCGGTCGCCGAGCTGGTGCCAGCAGGAGATCAGCCGCTCCACCCAGACTTCGGGGGCGTAGAGGCGCTTCGCGTGGGTCAGCCCGCGCGGCGCCTTGACGCTCAGCAGGAACCCCGGCGGCAGCCGGCGCTGCCAGCCGGCGAAGGTCCGCTCCGAGGGCCAACGGTAGAAACTCGCGTTGAGCTCGGCGGTCCGGAACTCCTGGACGTAGCGAGCGAGCCGTTGCGCCACGGGTAGGCCGGCTGGATACAGCACGTTCTCCCAGTGCGCGTAGCTCCACCCCGACGTGCCGATGTGCACCGGAGGCGACGGGCCGTCGTCCGCCGGGTCGGCCGTCGACACCCGATCGGGGCCTCAGGCCCCGGGCGCGGTGCCTTCGTCCCGAGCGTCGCCGGCCGGTGCCTCCTCGGCCTGCGACTCGACGTCGATCTCACGCTGGCGGCCGGTGCTCTGCACCTCGATCCGGCGGGGCTGGGCCGCCTGGGCCAGGGGCACCGTCAGGTGCAGGACGCCGTCCGCGTACGAGGCCTGCACGTTCTCGGTGTCCACCGTGTCGCCGAGCTGCAGCTGGCGGGTGAAGCTGCCCTGTGTCCGCTCCGCGACCAGCACCCGGTGGTCCGGCCCGTACTCGGGCTGGCGCTCGGCGCGGATGGTCAGGATGTTCCGCTCGGTGGTGATCTCCACGCTGCCCGGGTCGACCCCCGGCAGGTCCAGGGCCACGTGGAAGCCGTCCTCGGCCTGCCAGACGTCCATCGGCATCCCCATCGGAGTTCGGGTCCCCGACAACAGCTGACTGGTCAGCCGATCCTCCATGTGCCGGAACGGGTCACCGAACGGGTCGAAACGCAGCACGCTCACGACTGCCTCCTCTGCTCGTGTTGTCTGCGGGCCGCCCGCCCGAGATCGCGTTCCGCGGGCTGGACGAGGTCGGCCCTCACGTCTGATCCCCAGATCTACACCCTCGCCGGCGCCGCCGTACGCCCGGGGGCCCGCGACCTGTGCCGGCGACCCGGAAGGCCGCAGGCTTTCCCGGCGGGTGTCAGACTGTAATGCCGGATGCGCCCTGAGCTCGCCGAAGGGCCTTCGACAGGCTCGGGCGCAGGGGGCCGGAGGGACGAGGGAGACCGAATGCGCAGAGCGGCCACGACGCCAACCCGCCGGGCGGTGGGCTCGGGTTCGACGTGAGAAGTCAGTTCGCGCGGTACCGGCAGATCGCTGAGGTCCTCACCCGGCACGGCCTGGGCTTCCTCGTCGGCGTGACCGGACTCGCCCGCTGGATCCCGATTCGTCATGGTGCCCACGGACAGGAGCGGCGCCGGCAGCCGTACTCGACCCCCGAGCATCTCCGCCGGGCCCTCGAGGAGCTCGGGCCGACCTTCATCAAGCTGGGTCAGCTGCTCTCCACCCGCTCCGACATCGTCCCGGCCAGCTACCTGAACGAGCTCGCCCGACTACAGGACCGCGCGCCGGCGATCCCGCTGCCGACGGTCGAGTCGCTGATCGAACAGGAGCTGGGCGCTCCGCCGGACGACATCTTCGCCCGGTTCGAGGCCGTGCCTCTGGCGTGCGCGTCGATCGGCCAGGCCCACCTCGCCACCCTGGAGGACGGCACCGAGGTCGTGGTCAAGGTCCGGCGGCCCAACATCCACGCCATCGTGGAGACCGACCTCGACATCCTGCAGAACCTGGCCAACCAGGCCAACCGGCGGTGGGCGGTCGCCGCCAACTACAACCTGCCGGGCCTGGTGGCCGAGTTCTCCGTGTCCCTCCGCCGTGAGCTCGACTACATGACCGAGGGACGGAACGCCGAGCGCTTCGCCGAGAACTTCGCCGACAGCTCCGACGTCCACATCCCGCGGGTGTTCTGGGCCACCACCACCTCCCGGGTGCTCACCCTGGAACGCATTCGCGGCATCAAGGTCAACGACATCGACGGCCTGGTGCAGGCCCGGGTCAACCGTCGAACGCTGGCCACCAAGGCCGCTCGGGTGGCGGTTCGGATGGTCTTCGAGCACGGGTTCTTCCACGCCGATCCCCACCCCGGGAACCTGTTCATCGAGCCGGACGGTCGCATCGGGCTGATCGACTTCGGGATGGTCGGTGAGATCGACGCGGGGCTCCGGCACCAGCTCGCCGCTCTCCTGGCCGCCCTGACCAGCCACGATGTGGAGCGACTGGCCAAGGCGCTGCTGGACCTGTCGGTGGTGAAGCGACCCATCGACCGGGGACAGTTCCGCAACGACCTGATCCTGTTCACGTCCCTGTACCGCGGCCGGCGCCTGGGTGAGGTCAACGTCGCCAAGCTGGCGTCCTCGCTGCTCGCGCTGCTGCGCAAGTACCGACT
>DASQVF010000221.1:0-3561 GCA_035640915.1 Propionibacteriaceae bacterium | reverse complement strand
GCTGGCTGCCGCCGGACCCGGCCGACGACGCGGAGCTGATCGCGTTGACGGAGTTCCGCGATCACCTCGCCTACCTGGCCCTCGACCTGCTGACCGGAGAGGTGGACGAGAGGCATCCGTTGCGGCCATGGCTGACCGCCTACGGTGCGGACCCGGCCGACCTCGACGAGTTCCTCCGCGACCCTGTGCACCTGGACGTGGTCGGCTTCAACGCGTACCCGATGCTGTCCCAGAAGCAGTTCGCGCGTACGCCGACCCGCGGGACTCGTATCCGGTTCCCCTACGGCACCGCCGAGACGGTGGAGGCGGTGGCGGCCGGGTACTGGCAGCGGTACCGGTGTCCGCTGCTGATCGGGGAAACCGCGACCCGGGGCCGGGTGAGCCGCCGGCTGGCCTGGCTGTCCGAATCCGTGGAGGGTGTACGGCGCACCCGGGCGGCCGGCATCCCGCTGATCGGCTACACCTGGTGGCCGCTGTTCGACCTGATCTCCTGGACCTACCGGCAGGGACGGCGGCCATTGGAGGACTATCTGGTCCCGATGGGCCTGTGGCAGCTGGATCCGACGACCCTGGACCGGAACCCGACCCCTCTGGTCGAGGCCTACCGCGATCTTGTCGCCGGCGACATCCAGGCGGTTGGGCCGTTGCCCAGCGCAGGCTGACCTCGAGCTGGGCTTGACGGGGGAGGCCTAGACCGACCCGGGCAGTGCGCCGGTACGGACAAGCTGGTCGGCGAGATCACGCAGCTTGAGGTTGCTGTGCTGGGAGGCGCGGGTCAGCAGCCGGAACGCCTGGTCATCGGTGACCTTGTGGCGCTCCATCAGGATGCCCTTGGCCTGCTCGATCACCGCGCGGGACTTCATGGCGATCTGCAGGTGCGCCAGCTCGTCACTGGTCCGGGCGGCGGCCTCGGCGTTGCCGACGGCCAGCGCCACCCACGAGGCGACCTCCTCGGCCAGGACGCGGTCGTCCTCACTGAAGGCCCGCGGCCGGCTGGAGTAGGTGTTCAGCGCCCCGATGCTGGTCGTCTGGTAGGGCAGTGGCACCGACAGGGAGCTGCCGATGCCGTGCGCGGCGGCGTGTCGGGCGTAGTCGGGCCACCTGTCCTCGGTGACCATGTCGTCGATCAACAGCACCTGGCCGCTCAGGCCGGCCTCCAGGCAGGGGCCGTAGCCCCGCTCGTACTGCAGTTCGTCCCCGTCCAGGGCCATCTGTCCGTCGTAGGCGGCGGTGTAGGCCTTCTCGCCTCGGATCAGGGTGATCGACGCCGCCTCGATGCCCGGCACCGCTCGGCGGGCGATGCCGGTGATCTCATCCAGCACGTCGGTGAGGCCGCGGTCGGTCAAGAGGACGCGGGCGAGATTCTCGTGCAGCTCAACTAGGTCCGGCATCACTTACCAGCTTCCGTTTCGTCTCGCGCGTTGACGACTGGCGCTGGTCACAGCATCGGCGCCTCAACTCGTATGGAGACCAGATTAGTGCTGTGGTGTTGGTCACGGTTCCCGGTCCATTGGCATCGTCCGGGTACCATTCACCGTTTAGCCGAGAAGGACGCCGGAGTCCGGCCAGCTGACGCCCACGACAAGGATCTCGTTCCGAACCATGCCTGAGCGCCATACCGCTGCCCCCCAGACTGACCAGACCACCAAGCAAGGTCTCGCCTCCGAGTCGGAGATCCAGCAGCAGAAGAAGGCCTGGCTCGACCTGTCTCTCTTCCAGATCCTCGGTGGTGCCCTCGCGGCGATGACCGCGGCCGCCCTGGGATCCCGTTTCGGTGTCGAAGGCACGATCACCGGTACTGCGCTGGCCAGTGTGGTTGCTGCGGTCGCCGGCTCGGTCTACACCGCGTCGCTGCGCCGAACCAGCGACACCGTACGAACGGCGCTGGTCAAGCGGCGCGCCCCCGCGACCGGGACCGAGAGCCAGGCAACTGCGGCGCCTCCGCTGCCTCACGGTTCGACGGCGGTGGCACCAGTCTCCCGGTCCGGCCGGGCGGACCCGGCAGACCCCTCCGCCAAGGCGAGTCGGCGCAAGGCCATCGTGGTGAGGTCCTTGGTCGGCGCGGTCGGGACCTTCGCCCTCGCCGCCGGCGGACTGACCATGTACGAGGCGATCGCCGGGCAGGCTCTGTCCGGCGGCAGCGGCACGACCTTCTCCCAGGTCCAGAAGGGTGGCGACGAGGACCGGCCGACTGAGGAGAAGGCCCCGGCGCCCAGCGAGTCGGCGGATCCGAGTTCCACCGCAGAACCGTCGGAGGAGCCCTCGGCCGCCCGGGAGGCGGAACCAAGTCAAACCGCAGCGCCCTCCACCGAGGCCACCGAGGAATCGTCAGCGGAACCATCGGAGACGCAGGAGCCGGAGCCGAGCACCACGGCAGCCCAGCCGAGTACGGCGCCGAGTCAGAACGATGGGACACCTCGCTGAGGTCGAGTCGGGACCGCGGCCCGCAGAGAGGTCGGGATGAGCACATCGGCAGCTGAGGAGGTCGCCACTCAGCTGGTCGCTGCCCGAAGCGAAGGGCGAAGCCTGACCCGGTTCCCGGGTGAGATTCCCGCAACGATGGCCGAGGCGTACCAGATCCAGGAAGCGGCGATCTCGCGCTGGCCGGACGTCCTGGTCGGCTGGAAGATCGGCTACATCCCCGCGGACCGGCGCACGGACGGTGAACCCGACCGGCTGGTGGGCCCGATCTGGCGGCAGCAGTGTCACGATCGCGCTGGCCAACCCTCCGTTGCCCCGCTCGGTGTGTTCACAGCCGGGTTCGCGGCAGTCGAAGCAGAGCTGGTCATCCGGCTGGGTCAGGACGTGCCCGCCCACCATGGCGGCTGGACGGCCGAGGAGGCGGCGGAGCTGGAGCAGCAGCTGCTGGTCGGTATCGAGGTGGCCAGCAGCCCGATCCCCGACATCAACGCGCTCGGCCCGACGGTGATCGCCGCCGATTTCGGCAACAACAACGGCCTGGTGCTCGGGCCGGTCCTCCCGGAACGGCCCGGTGACACTCGGGTACGACTTGGCTGCCATATCGACGAGCAGCTTGTTGGAGAAGGGTCGGCCGAGAACCTACCGGGCGGAATTCATTCCGGACTGGCGACTGCCCTGAACATCCTCGCTGGCCGAGGTCAGCCGGTCCGGGCGGGCATGGTCTTCGCCACGGGCGCCATCACCGGTATCCATCCGATCGGGCCGGGGCAGCGCTGCCGAGTGGAAGTGCGCGGTGGACCCTCGGTGGAACTTCGCACCGCCGATGCCGCGGCGCTTGGATAGCGTGGCCGGGTGAAGTGCTCGGTCGGGGATGTGCCGGTGCACTACGTGGCGTACGGCGAGGGTAGGCCGGCGCTGGTGCTGCATGGAGCGGGGGTCGACCACCACGAAGCCGTGGCCTGCTTCGAGCCGGCGCTGAGCGCGCAGGACGGATACCGCCGGATCTACCCCGACCTCCCCGGAATGGGACGGACGCCGGCGCCGGCGCCGCTCCGCAGCGCCGACGACGTCCTCGACGTACTGCTCGGCTTCGCCGACGAGGTGATCGGGCCGGAGCCCGTCCTCGTCGTCGGCCATTCG
>DASQVF010000220.1:0-5621 GCA_035640915.1 Propionibacteriaceae bacterium | reverse complement strand
CAGGCGATGTAGTCGGTCATGAACAGCGGCTCGGCACCGCAGACGACCAGGTCGTCCACCACCATGCCGACCAGGTCGAAGCCGATGGTGTCGTGCCGGTCCATGGCTTGGGCGATCGCGACCTTCGTGCCCACTCCGTCGGTGGATGTGGCCAGCACGGGATGGTTCATCGCGGCCAGCCGGCTGGCGTCGAACAGGCCGGCGAAGCCCCCCAGGCCGGTCAGCACCTCGGAGCGGCGGGTGGTCTCCACCCAGTTCCGCATCAACTCGACCGCCCGCTCCCCGGCCGCGATGTCGACCCCGGCAGCGGCGTACGCGCTCCGCTCTTCCCCCACGGCAACACCCTATGGGCGGCCTTCGAGCATCGGCGCCGGTGCCCGCCGCCGGACGGAGGAATGACGAGCGGAGCCCGTCCGCCTGGCGCGCTGGTGGGCGGACGGAACGGGGTCCGCGAGGAGCGACGACGACGGCGGCATCCAGGCACCGGCGGGTGCGAGAAAGGCCGCGAGTATTACGGACGAGACAGCGCGTCGGCGGCGCCGGCGCCGGCGGTGACCGGCTGCCGGTCGTCCAGCTCGACCGGGGTGGCGCCGTCGGAGGCGGCGTCCTCCAGCACGTACTTGCCGAGGCGGGCGCTCAGCGGCAGCTCCACCGGGTAGATCCCGTCGAAGCACGCCCGGCACAGGTCGTTCTTGGGGACGCTCGTGGCCGCGACGAGGCCGTCGAGGGAGACGTAGCCCAGCGAGTCGGCCCCGATGGAGCGGCAGATCCCCTCGGCGTCCAGCCCGTTGGCGATCAGCTCGGCCGGCGAGGCGAAGTCGATGCCGTAGAAGCACGGCCACTTCACCGGCGGCGAGGAGATCCGGACGTGGACCTCGGCCGCTCCGGCCTCGCGCAGCATCCGGACCAGCGCCCGCTGGGTGTTGCCGCGCACGATCGAGTCGTCGACCACGATCAGCCGCTTCCCGGCGATCACGTCGCGCAGCGGGTTCAGCTTGAGCCGGATGCCCAGCTGGCGGATGGTCTGGCTGGGCTGGATGAAGGTGCGCCCGACGTAGGAGTTCTTGACCAGGCCCTGGCCGTACGGGATGCCGGACGCCTCGGCGTACCCGATCGCCGCCGGCGTGCCCGACTCGGGCACCGGGATCACCAGGTCGGCCTCGGCCGGGTGCTCCCGGGCCAACGTACGGCCGACCTCGACCCGGACCGAGTGCAGGCGCGCGCCCGAGATCAGCGTGTCGGGCCGGGCCAGGTAGACGTACTCGAACAGGCAGCCCTTCGGCTCCGGCTGCGCGAACTGCTGGCTGCGCAGGCCGTCGGCGTCGATCGCCAGCAGCTCGCCGGGCGCCACCTCACGGACGAAGGAGGCCCCGATGATGTCCAGGGCCGCGGTCTCGCTGGCCACGACCCAGCCCCGTTCCAGTCGGCCGAGCACCAGCGGACGGATGCCCTGCGGGTCCCGCGCGGCGTACAGGGTCTCCTCGTCCATGAAGACCAGGCAGAACGCGCCGCGCAGCCGGGGCAGCACCTGCATCGCCGCCTGCTCGATGGTCTCGCCGGGGAAGGTGGCCAGCAGCGCGGTGACCAGGGAGGTGTCGGTGGTCGCGTCGTTGAGCAGCGACCCGGGAAGCAGCGACTCGGTGGCGTCGTCACGCTCGGCCAGCCAGTCGCGCAGCTCCAGGGTGTTCGTCAGGTTGCCGTTGTGGCCCAGGGCGATGCCGCCGGTGGCGGTGGAGCGGAAGGTGGGTTGGGCGTTCTTCCAGACACTGCCGCCCGTGGTCGAGTAGCGGCAGTGACCGATCGCCAGGTGGGCCCCGCTGAGCGACTCCAGGGCCGCCTCGTTGAACACCTGGGAGACCAGGCCCATGTCGACCGACACCATGATCTGGCGGCCCTTGCTGACCGCGATCCCGGCCGACTCCTGACCACGGTGCTGGAGCGCGTAGATGCCGAAGTAGGCGAGCTTGGCGACCTCCTCGTCCGGTGCCCAGACCCCGAAGACTCCACAGGCATCCTGGGGTCCGCGGTCGTGGGGGTCGAGATCGTCGTTCAGCCGACCATCGCCACGTGCCACCGTTTCATGGTAATGGCCCGGTTGCGCCCTGAGCTTGTCGAAGGGCCGGTCTGTGCGGCTTCGACAGGCTCAGCCCGCATGACTTCCGGCCCGGCGGCGCGGCTGGAAGGATGAGCCGGACCCACCGGACGATCAGTGCCGCTTCGCCAACGCCGTCCCAGGTCATGCGAGAGGACCATGATCATGAGCATCGTGCTCGGCCCCAACCAGTACGGCAAGGCGGAGAACCGCCTGGTCCGGATCTGTCGTGACCAGCCGCGACACGAGATCCACGATCTCAACGTCTCCAGCGCCCTGCGCGGGGACTTCGCCGCCGCCCACCTGGTCGGGGACCCGAGCAAGGTGCTGCCCACCGACACGCAGAAGCAGACGATCTTCGCCTACGCCAAGCAGGTCGGGGTCGAGGAGATCGAGGAGTTCGCCCTGGCCCTGGGGCGGCACTTCGTGAACGACGTCGAGCCGGTGCAGGGGTGCCGCATCGAGATCGACGAGTACGAGTGGGAGCGGGTGCTGGTCGGCGGCCCCAACGGTGAAACCCGTGAGCACAATCACACCTGGGTGCGGAAGGGGCAGGAGACCCGGACCACGGTGCTGACCATCGATGGCAAGGGCTCGGCCGCGGAGGAGCACATCGTCTCGGGGTTCAAGGACCTGGTCCTGCTGAAGTCCACCGGATCGGAGTTCAAGGACTTCCTGGTCGACGAGTACACCACCCTGGCTCCGACCACCGACCGGATCATGGCGACCTCCCTGGTGGCGCTCTGGCGCTACCTCGGCACCGAGGTGGACTGGGGCAAGGCGTACGGCAGCATCAAGCAGATCCTGCTCGAGCAGTTCGCCGAGGTGCACAGTCAGGCGCTGCAGCAGACCCTGTACGAGATGGGCCGCGCGGTGCTGGAGGCGCACGAGGAGGTGGCGGAGATCAAGTTCTCCGCGCCCAACAAGCACCACGTCGTCTACGACCTGTCGCCGTTCGGGCTGGCCAACACCAACGAGGTCTTCCACGCCGACGACCGCCCGTACGGGCTGATCGAGGCCACCGTGCTGCGCGACGACGCGCCGCCGGCCGGCCCCGCCTGGGACACCCTCTCCGGCCTTGGCTGAGCGCCGATTGAATCCCGCCCCTTCCCGAAACCGGCCGCAAACGGCAGGATGCGGATACCGGACCTGTGTTCCTGACAGCCTTCCGGAATGGGGGGAGACGTGACCACCATCGGGATCCGCTCCTTGCCACTCACGCCACGACTCCCGGGCCTCAGCGATGAGGACCTGGCGGCCATCGATCGGCGGCTGGCCGCTGACGATGCGGCACGCGAGCGGGACTACCCGGGGACCGGGACGGGCCGGCAGCCGGTGCACACCGTCTACATCCCGGCCGACCAGTTCCACGTCGAGGTCGCCGAGGAGTGGGGCGCTGCGGCGTCGGCCGCCCTCACCCGCTACGCCCCTCGGCCGGAGGAGCTGGCCCGGATCACCGGGCTGGACCTGGACGCCGTCCGGGTGGTCTGGCCGGCCGTTCGGGACAAGCTGCGCCGGGAGCCGGTCGAGGACCTGCGGGTCGACCTGGAGGACGGCTACGGCATCCGGTCCGATGAGGAGGAGGACCGGCACGCCGCGATGGTCGGGCTGGAGCTGGCCGCCGCGGTGAGTACGGGGTCGGCTCCGCCGTTTCTCGGCATCCGCTGCAAGTCGCTCGAGCCGGCCACCCGACGGCGCGGCCTGCGCAGCCTCGACCTGGTGCTCCGGACCATGCTGGACGGCGCGCATCTACCGGCGGGCTGGGTGATCACGCTGCCCAAGGTCACCTCGGTTGCCCAGGTCACCACCATGGTGGACATCTGCGACCGGCTGGAGCGGGCGTACGGGCTGCCCGAGGGGGCACTGAAGTTCGAGATCCAGGTGGAGACGCCGCAGGCCGTGCTGCTGGCCGACGGGACCTCGGGGGTGGCGGCCATGGTGCACGCCGCGGTGGGTCGCTGCACCGGGCTGCACTTCGGCACCTACGACTACACCGCCGGGCTGGGCATCGCCGGCGGCTACCAGAGCCTGGACCATCCCGCTGCCGATCACGCCAAGGCCGTCATGCAGCTGGCCGCCGCGGGCACCGGCATCCGGGTGAGCGACGGGTCGACCAACCACCTCCCGATCGGCGACGCCGACGACGTGCGGGCCGCCTGGGCCCTGCACGCCCGACTGGTCCGGCGGGCCCTGGAGCGCGGCCTGTACCAGGGCTGGGACCTCCACCCGGGCCAGCTGGTCACCCGGTTCCTGACTACCTACGTCTTCTTCCGCACCGGACTGGACCAGACCGGGGCCCGACTCCGCGCGTACCTGCAGCGCTCCCGCGGCCGGGTGCTGGATGAGCCGGCGACCGCCCAGGCGCTGGCCTCGTTCCTGCTCCGCGGCGTGCACTGCGGAGCCATCGCGGTCGGTGAGATCCCGCTCCTGACCGGCAGCGACCTGGACACCATCACCCGCCTGGCCACCCGCACCGCAGCCTGACCAGAGTCGCGGCGACTCCTATTTAACCAGATGGTTGACAACAGCGCCTCGCTGGGGCCAGTATTCAACTAATCGGTTGAACACAGGAGGACCCCATGCCCAAGACCTTGATCACCACGCCGGCCGTCACTCCGGTCGAACGGGCCGCTGCCGCCGTGTCGGCCGTGGCGGCGGTGGCGTTTGCCGTACTGCTGGTCGGACTGCACATCGTCCAGCCGGAGTTGGACCTCAGGTGGCGCTTCATCAGCGAGTACGTGCTGGGCCGGGCCGGCTGGATGATGACGACCGCCTTCGTCGCCCTGGCCCTCAGTCAGCTCGCCGCGGTCGCCGCTTTGGCCCGCCAGGTACGGACCTGGCCGGGCCGGATCGGACTGGCGCTGCTGGTTGTCGCCGCGATCGGCCTCGTGATGGCCGCGGTGTTCCCCACCGACCCGATCACCACCCCGGCCGGGGCACAGACCACGAGCGGCCAGCTGCACAACCTGGGCGCCGCACTCGACTGGAGCCCGGTAGGGATGCTGCTGCTTGCCGTGTCCCTGGGCCGCACCACGACCGGACACTTCTGGCGCCGCCGGCTGCTGATCGCCGCCGCCGTACCCTGCCTGCTGACGCTGGCCTTCATCGCCACTGCGGCCGCCGCCGGTGGTCACGTCGGACCGGGCAGCTATGCCGGGCTGGTGGGCCGGCTGATGCTGCTGTCCTACCTCGGCTGGTTCCTGACCCTGGCCCGGACGATCCGGACGCCCGCGAGGACGACCACCGGCGTCTCCTCGTCGCGGGAGCCGGTCCTGGCCTGAACCAGCGGTCTACGGGTTGCGCGAGGATGCACCTCTGGTCACCGGTCAGAGGCGCATCCGTGCGCGGTTCAAGCCCTCGCAGTTCTACGAGAACTCTTGTGCAATAGTTCTTGTAGAACTACGGTGGCTCTCATGCCGCAACGCCGAGTCCAGCACCTGACCGAGGCCAGAGCCTTGGCCGCGCTGGCCAACCCATTCCGGTCCAGGATGCTCGACGCCCTTCGGGTGGACGGGCCCTCGACCGCCTC
>DASQVF010000219.1:0-2537 GCA_035640915.1 Propionibacteriaceae bacterium | reverse complement strand
TGGCCGATCCTGGACAAGCAGGTCACCGAGGCGCTGAAGTTCTGGCGGGAGCCGGACGCCGGCATCTGGGAGGTGCGCGGCCAGCTTCGGCACTTCACCTCCTCCAAGATCATGTGCTGGGTCGCGGCGGACCGCGGCGCGAAGATCGCCCGGATCAGCGGTGAGGAGGGCAAGGCAAATGAGTGGGAGCTCGCGGCGCAGGAGATCAAGGACGACATCCTGGCCAACGGCGTGGACGAGCGGGGCGTGCTCACTCAGTACTACGGGACGAAGGCGCTGGACGCGTCCCTGCTGCTGGCTCCGCTGGTGCGGTTCCTGCCCGCCGACGACCCGATCATCCGCAACACCGTGATGGCCATCGCCGACGAGCTGACGGTTGACGGCCTGGTGCTGCGCTACAAGGTCGAGGAGACCGACGACGGCTTCACCGGCGAGGAGGGCACCTTCACCATCTGCTCGTTCTGGCTGGTGTCGGCCCTGTGCGAGATCGGGGAGTACCACCGCGCCCGCAAGCTGTGTGCCAAGCTGCTGTCCTTCGCCGGTCCGCTCGACCTCTACGGCGAGGAGATCGACCCGCACACCGGTCATCACCTCGGCAACTTCCCCCAGGCCTTCACCCACCTGGCCTTGATCAACGCAGTGATGCACGTGATCAAGCTGGAGGGACGCCAGGGCTACACCGGCGGCGCCTGGGCCGGATCGGCCGGGAACGGGGAAGATGAGTAGAGGACGCGCATGACCGCTGCTCCTTGGGTGCCCGCCGACGCAACCGTTCCCGAGCTGCGGGAGGCGGCGCCACAGTGCCGTGGCTGTGAGCTCTGGGAGCCGGCCACCCAGGTGGTCTTCTCGGCCGGCAACGACCGGGCGCCGCTGGTGCTGGTCGGCGAGCAGCCGGGTGACGCCGAGGACCGGCAGGGTGTCCCGTTCGTCGGACCGGCCGGCAAGGTGCTGCAGCGCGCTCTGACCGAGGCCGGGATCGCCGTCGCTGACGTCTACGTCACCAACGCGGTCAAGCACTTCCGGTTCACCGAGCGGGGCAAGCGGCGGATCCACGCCACGCCGCAGATGTCCCACATCAAGGCCTGTCGGCCCTGGCTGGAGGCGGAGCTGACCCTGGTCGACCCGAAGCTGATCGTCTGCCTCGGCTCGACCGCGGCCAAGGCGCTGCTTGGGTCGGCCTTCCGGGTCACCCAGTCGCGGGGCCAGGTGCTGGAGCACGAGACGCCGGTCGGTCTACGCCGGGTGCTCGCTACGGTGCACCCGTCCTCGGTCCTGCGCGCCGACCAGGCCGAACGGGACGCGGCGTACGCGGGGCTGGTGGCCGACCTGCGGGTGGCCGGCCAGGCCGTGGCCTAGCGGCCGCCGGCCTCCTTGCGAACGATTCGGCCCCCCGTGTCGTCTGTAGGGTGAGGCTCGTCTCGGGGGAGGAGTACCGGTGTTCGATCAGATCGGCGACATGCCGCTGCACCCGCTGGTCATTCACATCCCGGTCCTCGGTATCCCGCTCGGTCTGCTGCTCACACTGCTCTTCGCGTTCCCGCGGACCCGGGAGTGGGCCCGTTGGCCGCTGGCCGTGACCGCGGTCGGTTCGACCGCGGCGACCTGGGTCGCCCTGCAGAGCGGGGAAGCACTCGAGGCCATGCTCGGTTACGAACCGGGAAATCCCGTGGCCGACCTGATCGGCCAGCACGAGGTCCTGGCCGACCAGCTCTTCTACATCATGCTCGGCTTCTCGGTGGTCGCCCTGCTCAACGTGTTCCTGGTCCGGACCGCCCGGGCCGCGGACGGACGCCGCAGGGAGTCGGGGCCCGCCGGGCCGATCCGGATCCTGCTCGTGCTCGCGATGGCGGCGCTCGGCGTGGTCGCCGTCATCTGGGTCGCCCGGGTGGGCGACCTGGGGGCTCGGGCGGTCTGGAACCCCATGGGGACCGGGCTGTTCTGACCACCTTCTCCGGGAACTGACCACCTTCTCCGGGAACCCACGTGCACGTGAGTTTCACCGGCGATACCTCCGTTGCAACAGAGGTATCGCTGCAGCAACTCACGTGTACGTGAGTTCCTGGGAATGAGTCAGCCGTCACCGGCCGCGGCCCGGCGGCGGAGCAGCTGCTCGGCAATGTAGAGGTCGAGCGGTTCGGTGATCTTGAGGTTCTCCGGGTCACCCGGGACGACGGCGATGGGCACCCCCGGCAGGTAGCGCAGCACCACTGTCGCGTCGTCGGTGGCGGTGAAGTTCGGGTCCCGGGCCGCCTCCGCGTACCCGGCACGAATCGTGGAGAGCCGGAACGACTGCGGGGTCTGGCAGCGGCGCAGCAGCGGCCGGGGGAGGATCTGGACCAGGCGGTCGTGGGCGGGATCGATTTCGACCACGGTGTCAGTCGAGCCGACCGCGGTGATCACCGCCTCGTGGTCGCCCAGCGCGGCCACATTGGCGGCCAGGATCGGCTCGGTCACCAATGGCCGGGCCGCGTCGTGCACCAAGACGTTGGCCTCCTCCGGGCCGAGGGCGGCCAGCGCGGCCACCGTGCTGTCGTTCC
>DASQVF010000218.1:0-3545 GCA_035640915.1 Propionibacteriaceae bacterium | reverse complement strand
GCCGGTGTAACCCTGGCGTCCCTCGAGCTTGATCACGTGCATCACTGCGTTGATCAAGGCCAGGTGGGTGAAGGCCTGGGGGAAGTTGCCGAGGTGATGACCGGTGTGCGGGTCGATCTCCTCGCCGTAGAGGTCGAGCGGACCGGCGAACGACAGCAGCTTGGCACACAGCTTGCGGGCGCGGTGGTACTCCCCGATCTCGCACAGGGCCGACACCAGCCAGAACGAGCAGATGGTGAAGGTGCCCTCCTCGCCGGTGAAGCCGTCGTCAGTCTCCTCGACCTTGTAGCGCAGCACCAGGCCGTCGACCGTCAGCTCGTCGGCGATGGCCGTCACGGTGTTGCGGATGATCGGGTCGTCGGCGGGCAGGAACCGCACCAGCGGGGCCAGCAGCAGGGACGCGTCCAGCGCCTTCGTGCCGTAGTACTGAGTCAGCACGCCCCGCTCGTCCACGCCGTTGGCCAGGATGTCGTCCTTGATCTCCTGCGCCGCGAGCTCCCACTCGTTGGCCTTGCCCTCCTCACCGCTGATCCGGGCGATCTTCGCGCCGCGGTCCGCGGCGACCCAGCACATGATCTTGGAGGAGGTGAAGTGCCGCAGCTGGCCGCGCACCTCCCAGATCCCGGCGTCCGGCTCCCGCCAGTACTTCAGGGCCTCGGTGACCTGCTTGTCCAGGATCGGCCAGATCCGCCCGTCGACGTGGTCGGCGGCCTTGAAGTGCAGGTAGACCGAGTCCAGCAGGGCCCCCCAGACGTCGTGCTGGTTCTGGTTGTACGCGGCGTTGCCGATCCGCACCGGGCGCGAGTTGGCGTACCCGGGCAGATGGTCGAGCTCGTACTCCTCCAGCTCCTTCTCCCCGCCGATGCCGTACATGATCTGCAGGTGCTCGTCGCGGCTGGCGATGTCGGCGATGAAGGAGAAGAAGTCCACCGCCTCCCAGTCCAGGCCGAGGGAGTACAGGCCCCAGAGGGCGAAGGTGGCGTCGCGGATCCAGGTGAAGCGGTAGTCGTAGTTGCGGGCGCCACCCGGTGTCTCGGGCAGCGAGGTCGTCCCCGCCGCCGTGATGGCGCCGGTCGGCGAGTAGGTGAGCCCTTTCAGGGTCAGCGCGCTGCGCTGGAGGTAGCCCCGCCAGGGGTGGTCGGGGTACTTCCCCCGCGCCAGCCAGTGCTGCCAGTGGTGGGCGGTCCAGACCTGCTTCTTGTACGCCTCGTCGAACGTCCTCGGCGGGATGGCTCCGCCCCAGGACAGGGCGATGAACCTCGTCTCTCCCTGCTTGAGCAGGGTCCGGGCGGCGGCCCGGCCGCCCTCGAATCCGAGCCGCAGGTCACTGGTCAGGGTAAGCCGGACGTCGGAACCCTCGGCGGTGGCCAGCCCCTGGTAGTAGGTGTCGCCGGTGTACTCCCAGAGGACCCGCTCCCGGCCGTACTCGAGGACCGGCTCGCAGTCGATGATCGTCTGCACCTCACCGGAGGCGCACCGGATGGTGCGGAGCAGGATGTGCTCCGCCTCGTAGTCGGTCGGGGTCCGCTGATAGGTCCTGGACCGGTCGTCCGCGTGGTGCCAGGGGCCGATCAGCAGCGCGTCGCGCACGATGATCCAACCGGTCGGCGTACCCCAGCTGGTCTCCAGGATCATCGTGCCCGGCAGGTAGCGGATGTCCGCCGGCACCGTGACGTCGGCCGGCGCGATCTTGAACGAGCCCGCGTGCCGGCCCAGGATGCTGCCGAAGACGCTGGGCGCGTCGAACCGGGGGACGCACATCCACTCCACGGCGCCGTTGGGCGAGACCAGTGCGGAGACCTCGCCGTCACTGATGAAGCCGTACTCCCCGATCGGTGTGGACCGGGCGTGCGAGACGGGCGAGCTGACCTGGCCCGGCTTCTTCGAGGACTTCTTGGCTGCCATGACGGCAGCATTGCCTTAGAGTGCTGGGGCTGGCAAGGAATCGGCCACGATTGATGATCGACTGACACCGACGGCCTACATTGCCGGAGTGGGTGCACCGATCTCGGGAACCGTGGAACCAGGCTTCGGCCCGGTCGTTGATGCCTTCGCCGCGAACTTCCAGGATCCGGGCGAGGACGCCGCCGCGGTCGCCGTCTACCACGACGGCGTTCAGGTGGTCGATCTGTGGGGCGGCGAGGACGTGGTGTACGGCCGGCCGATGCCCGCCGACGGCCTGATGATGGTGGCGTCGTGCAGCAAGGGAATCACCGCCACGGTGCTGGCCATCCTCGTCGAGCAGGGCCGGTTGGATCCGGAGGAGCGGGTGGCGGCGTACTGGCCGGAGTTCGCCGCAGCGGGCAAGGCCGAGGTGACCGTCGGGATGGTGGCCGCGCACAGGGCCGGCCTGCCCTTCCCGCCGCTGGGCACCGGGCTCCGCGGCCTCGATCTGCACCGCGGACCCGCCGTCACGCAGGCCCTGGCCGAGGCGGAGCCGCTGTGGACGCCGGGTCGGGCGATGGCCTACCATCCCGTGACCTTCGGCACGCTGCTCGATGAGATCGTCCTCCGGGCCACCGGGGCGAGCATCGGGCGGCATCTTCGCACCCTCGCCGCCGAGCCGCTCGGGCTGGACATGTGGATCGGCCTACCGGAGAGTCACGTTCACCGGGTAATTCCGGGCCAATGGAAGGACGTCAGCCCGATGGAGCCGGCCGACGAGCCGGCGCCACGGGGTTCGTACGCCGAGCTGCGGCAGCAGTTCCTGCGGGAGAACCCGCCGATGGACCCGGACTTCGCCGACGCCGAGGAGGTCCGTGAGCTCTACGCCGCCGAGCGCCCGGCCATCGGGGCCATCACCGACGCCCGGTCGCTGGCACGGATGTACGCCGCGACGCTGCAACCGGTCGACGAGGTTCGGCTGATCACCGATGGGACCCGGGCGTCGGTGACGGCGCCGCGTACCGACCACGTCGAAACCCTGATCGAGAGCGGTACGGCCGGTCCGGACATCCGCTTCGGCCTCGGCTACCAGCTGGCGTCGCCGAGCATGCCAGGTCTCGGACCGGCGTCGTACGGGCACACCGGCGCCGGGGGCCGACTGGGCATCGCGGACCCCGACCACGGCATCGGCTTCGGCTACATCTGCAGCCGGATGCGGAACATCGGTCCAGCCGGCGACCCGCGGTGGCAGCGGCTTCTCGATGCGGTCGCCAGCTGTGTGCGGCCATGATGGATGCCGAGGTCGAGCGCTACCTCTCGGCACTCGTCCAGACCGCCCGCCGCGTCCTGGGCCGGAACCTGATCGCGGCGTACGGCGCTGGCTCGGTCGCAGTGGACGACTACCTGCCGGGACGTAGCGACATCGACGTCGCGCTGGTCTGTGAGGATCGGTTGCCTCTCGAGCAGAAGCATGCGCTGGTCGCCCGACTACGCCACGAGGCGCTTCCCTGCCCGGCGCGTGGCCTGGAGCTGGTGGTGTACCGCCGGACGGTCGCCCAATCCGGCACGCGGGAGCCAGGGTTCGAGGTGGAGCTCAACTCGGGTGCCCGGATGGAGTTCCGGGCGACGTACGGCGTGGATGACCGACCCGCCGCCGATGG
>DASQVF010000217.1:0-8428 GCA_035640915.1 Propionibacteriaceae bacterium | reverse complement strand
CTTCACCCCGGTGCCTGGGGTGATCTCGGCGGTCAACACTCTGCTCGACAGCAACCCAGAGACCGTCAACGCCGACCCGTACGGCGACGGCTGGCTGTTCGAGCTCGAGATGGACGAGGGCGCCGACCTCGAGGACCTGCTGGACGCCGACGCGTACGCCGAGCAGCTCGGCTCCTGAATGTCCCCATCCGCCCCGGCAGCGCCAGGGCGTTCTAAACTCTGCATCACTCCTAGAGATTCTCGGGGTTGACTGAGGAGTCGAGATCAATGTCTTTCTGCACTAACTGCGGCCACGACAACCCGGAGGGGAGCAATTTCTGCGGTCGGTGCGGCTCGGCGTTGACTCCGCCCGGCGAGGCGACGGTGCGGGTTCCCACCGGTGACACCACGAAGAACATCCCTCCCATGGTCGACGAACACTCCATCGAGCCGCTGACCGCAGAGGAGGAAGCTGCGGTTACCGGCCTGCCGAAGGGCTCTGCGCTGCTGATCGTGCAGCGGGGCGCCAATGCCGGCGCCCGGTTCCTGGTCAACACCGAGAAGGTGACGGCCGGACGGCACCAGGACTCCGACATCTTCCTCGACGACATCTCCGTCTCCCGCCGGCACGCCACCTTCACCCGGACCGACGAGGGCATCGTGGTCACCGACCTGGGCAGCCTGAACGGCACCTACGTCAACCGCGACCTGGTCGAGGAGCGGCTGCTGCGGCACGGCGACGAGGTGCAGATCGGTAAGTTCCGACTGGTGTTCTTCGCCAGCCCGCACGCGCCCGAGTAGCTGGGCTGACTGTGTCGAGCATGCCGAACCCACCGGATCACCGGGCACGCAACGCGACTCGCAGTATCGGGCAGGTATTGGCAGTGCTGCGGCCCGACTTCCCCGAGATCTCCATCTCCAAGATCCGGTTTCTGGAGTCGGAGGGCTTGGTGTCACCACAGCGGGCCGAGTCGGGCTACCGGCGCTACACCGACGCGGACGTCGAGCGGTTGCGCTACGTCCTGGCCGTCCAGCGCGAGCACTACGTGCCGCTCAAGGTGATCCGGGACCACCTGGCGCAGATCGACCGCGGTCTCAGCCCACCGCTACTGGGCTCGGTCCGGCAGCCGGAGAGCGCTGAGACCGGCGGGCCGGCGACGGAGGCGCCGTCGCCCACGCCCCCCGGACCCAAGGCCCCGTTGCGGCTCTCCCGCGCCGAGCTGCTGGAGGCCAGCGGTCTGACCGAGGCGGCGCTCAGCGAGCTGGAGCGCAACCAGATCGTGCTGCCTCGGCGCGGCACCAGCTCCTACGGCCGTGACGCCCTGACCCTGGCGGTCGCCGCCCGGCGGCTGGGGGAGTACGGACTGGACGGACGCCACCTCCGGGCCTTCAAGATGTCGGCCGACCGGGAGGTCGGACTGGTGGAGCAGGCCATCGCGCCGCACATGCGCCGCGCCGGCGGGAATCGGGACGTCTCCGCCGAGGTCACCCAGCTGGTGATCAGCTTCCATGCGGCCCTCGTGCGCACCGCCATGGAGAGGTGAAGGCGGGTCGGGACCCAAGTAGGGTTGGCTCATGCGTGAGCTCGATGTGGTGGGCGTCCGGGTCGAGATGCCGTCCAATGCGCCCATGGTGCTGCTGCGCGAGGTGGGAGGCAGCCGGTATCTGCCCATCTGGATCGGAGCCAACGAGGCTTCGGCCATCGCCAACGCACAGGAAGGCGTGGTCCCGCCGCGTCCGCTGACCCATGACCTGATGGTCGACACGCTGGCCACGCTGGGCCACCGGCTGACCGAGGTGCACATCACCGAGCTCGAGGGCGGGACGTTCTACGCCGTGCTGCTGGTCGACGGTGTCGAAGTCAGCGCCCGACCGTCGGACGCCATCGCCCTGGCCCTGCGGGTGGGGTCGGACATCTACTGTGCCGAGGACGTGCTCGACGAGGCCGGGATCGAGATCCCGGAGGCCGAGGACGACGAGGTGGAGAAGTTCCGCGAGTTCCTCGACCAGGTCAACCCGGACGACTTCGTCACCGGCGAGGAGCCCAAGCCCTAGGGTCTCTGCGGTGGAGCCGGAATATCCCGGCGACGGCAGCGCTTGTACCGGGTGCCGTCCGGTGCAGGACCCCCGGGCCTCACCCATCGCCGCTACGAGCGGCCACTCGCCGAGAGGCGTCTGCCGGGCGGCGCATATCTTCCGGCTCGCGGCTTCGGCCGCGAGCCGGAGTCATGTCTTGGCGGACAAAAGTCCACCAATGGCGACATTTCGCCGCCTGACCCACCCGCCAGGGGCGAGAACTCGCCACCGGTCGACTTTTATCTGTGAAGGCCAGTGCCCGGCACCGATGGGGGAGAGCAAGTCTCAGGGGGAAGTCGAGAGTGAGGAATCGTCGTCCGGCGGTCTCGGCGTGTCGTTGACCACCTCGTCGGGCCCGTCGTAGCGTTCAGGAGGTAATGCCGACGATGGAATTACGCTCGCGCAACTCGGGGCGGTTCGGTCGCGGCCAGGCGGAGGTCGGCGTCATCCGGAGGCAGACGTGAACAGCACCGAGGTTCCCGCAACTACCGAGCCGACGCCGGTCGACCCGGAGGAAGCCCAGGGCCTGCTGTTCGACGGCGACTTCTCCCCGCTGCCCACCGACCTCGGCTTCCGTGGCCCGGTGGCCTGCAGCGCCGCCGGCATCACCTACCGTCAGCTCGACTACTGGGCGCGCACCGGCCTGGTGGTCCCCGAGGTCCGCGGCGCGTCCGGCTCCGGGTCCCAACGGCTCTACAGCTTCCGCGACATCCTGATGCTCAAGGTGATCAAGCGGCTGATCGACGCCGGCATCTCCCTGCAGCAGATCCGCACCGCCATCGACCACCTCCGAGCCCGCGGCGTGGCAGACCTGACCCAGGTCACCTTGATGAGCGACGGCGTATCGGTCTTCGAGTGCACCTCCGACGACGAGGTGATCGACCTGCTGCGCGGCGGCCAGGGCGTGTTCGGGATCGCCCTCGGTGGGGTCTGGCGCAGCATCGAGGGGACCTTGTCCGAGCTGCCGGCCGAACGGGCCGAGGAGGCCGAAGCACCCGGGGCCACCGACGAGCTGTCCCGCCGCCGTCAGGCGCGCGCCGTCGGCTGAGTCAGCCCTCGGACCGGGTCCAGTCCCGGCGGGCGAGTCAGCACCTCGAAGCTAGGCCAGGCGGTAGACTGGGAGGGCCAACATGGCCCGCGGGAGAGCTCATCGGGCTCCACGCCGACCACGATGACGCCGAAGGGGCAACCTCCCCGGAACCTCTCAGGCACCAAGACCGCGTACGCCATGGCACTCTGGAGCTCCGACGGCGACAGAGGGGGAGTGCGTACTCCGCGTGGCGGGGTGCGCGACCACCTCCGACGTCGACGTAAGGAAGCCCGCATGGCCGGCTCGTCCCCGACTCCCAGCTCGATCGACTCGATGCCGCTCGCCCGGTTCGACCGGAGGCACATCGGCCCCCAGCCCGACGAACGGGACAAGATGCTCGCCGCGCTCGGCCTGGCCGACCTGGACGAGCTGGTCGAGACCTCGGTGCCGGCGGCGATCCGCCAGACCGAGCCGCTCGACCTGCCGCCCGCCTGGTCGGAGTCGGAGACGCTTACCGAGCTACGCCGGCTCGCTGCCGTGAACCGCCCGCTGACCTCGATGATCGGCCTCGGCTACTACGGCACCATCACCCCGTCGGTGATCCGCCGGAACGTGCTGGAGTCGCCGGCCTGGTACACCGCGTACACGCCTTATCAGCCCGAGATCAGCCAGGGACGACTGGAGGCGCTGCTCAACTTCCAGACCATGGTGTCGGACCTGACGGCGCTGCCGACCTCGGGCGCCAGCCTGCTGGACGAGGCCACCGCCGTCGCGGAGGCGATGACCCTGGCCCGGCGGAGCACGAAGACAGGGACCGTGTTCCTGCTCGACGCCGACACGCTGCCGCAGACCGTCGGTGTGGTCCGCACCCGGGCCGCCGCGCTAGGGCTCGAGGTCGTGGTGGCCAACGGTCCGCTGCTCGACGCGTTGGCGCAGGTCGACGCCTTCGGCGTGCTGGTCCAGACCCCAGGGGCGTCCGGCCGACTGACCGGCACCGAGGAGCTCGCCGCCGTTGCCGAACTGGCCCACGAGCAGGGCGCTCTCGTCGTCGCCGCCTGCGACCTCCTGGCGCTGACCCTGACCACGCCGCCGGGGGAGTGGGGAGCCGACGTTGCCGTCGGCTCCAGCCAGCGCTTCGGAGTCCCGCTGTTCTACGGCGGTCCGCATGCCGGGTTCATCGCCGTGCGGGCGGGCCTGGAGCGCACCTTGCCCGGTCGCCTGGTCGGGGTGTCCAAGGACGTGGACGGGACGGCGGCGTTCCGGCTCGCCCTGCAGACCCGCGAGCAGCACATCCGGCGGGAGAAGGCCACCTCCAACATCTGCACCGCTCAGGTGCTGCTAGCCGTCGCCGCCAGCATGTACGCGGTGTACCACGGCCCCGATGGGCTGCGGGACATCGCCACGGCGCTGCACGAGCGGACCGCGGCGCTGGCCGGTGACCTCCACGCGGCCGGCGTCGAGATCGCCCACGGCTCGTTCTTCGACACCGTCACCGCAGTCGTGCCGGGTCGGGCCGACGCCGTGGTCGCCGCCGCCCGGGAGGCGGGGGTGCACCTGCGCCGGGTCGATGGCGACACCGTTGCGGTGGCGGTCGGCGAGGACGCCACCGCAACGGACCTGGCCGCGGTGCGCGAGGCATTCGGCGTGCCGGCAACCGGCGCTCCCGCGTACGGAGACCTCGCCGGCAGCGAGCGCACCTCCCGCTTCCTCACCCACCCGGTGTTCACCACCCACCACAGCGAGACGGCGATGCTGCGCTACCTGCGCGCGCTGTCCGACCGCGACTTCGCCCTCGACCGGGGCATGATCCCGCTGGGCTCGTGCACGATGAAGCTCAACGCGACCAGCGAGATGGAGCCGATCTCCTATCCGGGGTTCGCCAACCTGCACCCGTTCGCGCCGACCGAGGACGCGCAGGGGTACGCCGAGCTGATCACGACGCTGGAGTCCTGGCTGGCCGAGGTGACCGGGTACGCCAAGGTGTCGATCCAGCCCAACGCCGGGAGCCAGGGCGAGCTCGCCGGCCTGCTGGCCATCCGCGGGTACCACGACGCTCGCGGCGACCACGACCGGCGGGTCTGCCTGATCCCGTCGTCGGCGCACGGTACCAACGCGGCGTCGGCGGTGATGGCCGGGATGAAGGTCGTCGTGGTCAAGGCTGCCGAGGACGGCTCGGTCGACCTGGACGACCTGCGCACCAAGATCGAGACCCACCGCGAGCAGCTGGCCGCGATCATGGTGACCTACCCGTCGACGCATGGGGTGTTCGAGGAGACGATCGTCGAGCTCTGCGCGCTGGTGCACGACGCCGGCGGGCAGGTCTACGTCGACGGCGCCAACCTGAACGCGCTGCTGGGGCTGGCCCGGCCCGGCCGGTTCGGCGCCGATGTCAGCCACCTCAACCTGCACAAGACCTTCTGCATCCCGCACGGCGGCGGCGGCCCGGGCGTCGGGCCGGTCGGGGTGGGTGAGCACCTGGTCCCGTACCTGCCCAACCATCCGCTGCTCGAGGCCGCCGGGCCGGACACCGGCGTCGGACCGATCTCGGCCGCCCCGTACGGCTCGGCCGGCATCCTGCCGATCAGCTTCGCCTACATCGCGATGATGGGCGGCGACGGGCTGACCGCGGCCACCGAGCACGCGCTGCTGGCGGCCAACTACGTGGCGATGCGGCTGGGCTCGGCGTACCCCGTCCTCTACACCGGGCGGGGCGGCCGCGTCGCGCACGAGTGCATCCTCGACCTGCGCCCGCTGACCAGGGCCAGCGGGATCACCGTCGACGACGTCGCCAAGCGGCTGATCGACTACGGGTTCCACGCCCCGACCATGAGCTTCCCGGTGGCCGGCACGTTGATGGTCGAGCCGACCGAGTCGGAGAACCTGGCCGAGCTCGACCGGTTCTGCGCGGCGATGATCGCCATCCGGGAGGAGATCGCCAAGGTGGACTCGGGCGAGTGGCCGGCCGACGACAACCCGCTGGTCAACGCGCCGCACACCCAGGCTCAGGTCACCGCCGACGAGTGGGACCACCCGTACTCCCGGCGGCTGGCCGCATACCCGGCCGGGCTGCACCTCGGACCTCTGTACGGGACCGGTGCCGACAAGTACTGGCCGCCGGTGGGGCGGATCGACGGTGGCTTCGGCGACCGCAACCTGGTGTGCACCTGCCCGCCGCCGGAGGCCTTCGCTAGCGACGGCGTCTAGCGGGGCAGGCCGCTGATGGCGGCGGCGAGGTCGAAGTCGGCCTCGGTGAGGCCGCCCGCCGAGTGGGTGCTCAGCACCAGGGTGACCTTGTTCCAGCGGATGTCGATGTCCGGGTGGTGGTTCCGGCGCTCCGCCTCGGCGCCCACCGCGTTGACGAAGGTCAGGGCGCCGGCGAAGTCCGCCAGTTCGTACGTCGCGGTGATCGCCGGCTCGCCGGCCCCGGCGGGCGTCCAGTCGGGCAGGTCCGCCAGCCGGGCGGTCACCTCGGGTTCGGTCAGCAGCGTGCTCACCGGTCCAGCCAAGGGCCGCGTTCGAGGGCCTGTCAAGGCCAACGTGGCCGACCCCTTGGGTAGCGTTGTCCGCAGGCAGGCACGGGGACTGTCCCACCCACCGAGGTCGGCGGAGAAGGGGTCGGATGAAGGACTGGCTCGAGCGGATGAAGCAGAAGCCGTGGGTGGCGCACCTGCTGCGGGCGATCGAGCGCTTCCTCAATCGGCTGGGCACCCAGTTCGGGGCCGCGATCACCTACTTCTCGGTACTCGCCCTGGTGCCGATCCTGCTGTTCGCGTTCGCCGTGCTGGGCTTCGTGCTCACCGAGCTTCGTCCGGACCTGATCGACAACGTCGTCGGCGCCTTCGCTGAGACCCTCGGTACTCTCGACCCGTCGACCCGGCAGCGGCTCGTCGACGAGGCCACCCGCACGCTGGATGACTGGCGCGGCGTCGGCATCACCGCCCTGCTGGTGGCGATCTACACCGGCGCCGGCTGGATGGGCAACCTGAGGAACGCGGTCCGCGCGCAGTGGCGGCCGGACTTCGACCTGCAGGAGGAGCAGGGGAACATCGTCGTCAAGACCCTGGTCAACCTGGCCACCCTGCTCGGACTGATCCTGCTGATCGTCATCACGTTCGGGCTGGCCTCAGTGTCCACGGGGCTGGCCGACGAGATCGTCGGCTGGCTCGGCCTGACCGAGATCGGCTGGCTCAACCCGCTGCTGCGCATCGTGCCGATCGTCTTCTCGATCGGAGCCGGCTGGGTGCTCTTCATGTACCTGTACACGGTGTTGCCCAGTGAGCGGCAGCCCTGGCCGGTGGTCCGTCGGGGGGCGTTGCTGGGAGCGATCGGGCTGGGTGTGCTGCAGTACTCCACCGGTCTGCTGTTCAGCCTGTTCGGGGGCAACCGGGCAGCCTCCATCTTCGGCCCGGTGATCGTGCTGATGCTGTTCTTCAACCTCTTCGCCCAGCTGATCCTGTTCGTCGCCGCCTGGATCGCCACCGCGACACAGGAGGCGGTGCCGGCGGTGGAGGAGAAGGTGCGGTTCCCGCTGGCATCCGCGACCGAGCGCGAGGTGCCGGTGGCGGCGGGGGAGGGCGGGCCGGGACCGGCGATGGTGCCGCAGCCGGTCGCCGCCCGGTCGGTGCAGGTCGGCCTCGGCGCCGGCTACGTCACCGGAGCCGCCACCGGTGTCGGCATCGGGGCTGCGCTGGCGTGGCTGGTCGCCAAGATCGTACGCGGCCGCCGCTAGCCCACCTCCTCGCTCGCCGAGGGCACTGCTTCCCACCCGCTCCCCTCGGGCCGATACCTACGTATACGTAGGTTTCGGGCCCTTTGCGCAGGTTGCAACCTGCGCTGGGTGACCGCAACCTACGTATACGTAGGTTGCGTCCAGGGGGCTTGCCGATGCGGGCAGGGGCCGGGGGGCTAGTGCTCGGCGGGGGCGGAGGCCTTGGCCGGGGGCTGGCCGATGTCGTCGAGCATCCGGGCGAACCAGTCGACGGAGATGTCGAACGGCTTGCCGCCCTTGATCCGCTCGAACTCGATCGCGCGGAGCTGGTCGCCGCGCTCCTCGTCGTGGCCGATCACTCCGGACTCGCCACGCAGCGCGCAGTCGACGGCCAGGTCGGTCATCGAGCGGATCAGCTCCAGATCCCGAGGGTTGGCGGCCGCGGAACGGGAGAAGTAGCCCGACTTCTGGACCATCTTCTTATCGGCGCCCAGCCGTTCGGCGAAGCGCTTCGCGAACCACTCACCCGGGTTGATCTTGTCGATCTTGACGTGGCCGAACGGGTCGCGGGCCACCTCCTCGCCGGACTTCTCCAGCTCGGTCACGATGGTGTCCAGCCCGGCGCCCTCGGAGAT
>DASQVF010000216.1:0-5738 GCA_035640915.1 Propionibacteriaceae bacterium | reverse complement strand
GCCGCGCGCTCCTGGCGCGGCGGGTCGGGTTTCCTTGCTTGGCGAAGGTTTCTCGACCGTGGGGGCACGCCGAGACGGGGCCGGCTCTGGCCGCGGCTGCGCGGCGGGTGAGGCCTGCGCGGGAGCAGGGGCGGGGGCGGCCGTCGTGGTCGGGCGGTCGGCGGCCCGGCGGGGCTGAGCCGGCGCGTCGGGTTCGGCCTCGGGGGTGGGCCGGCTCGCGGTTGCGCGTGCCGGCTGCGCCGCGTTGCCGTTCGGCTCGTGCGGGGCACCGTGGGTCTGGAAGTACGTCGCCCAGGTCTCGTCGACCGAGCTCGGGTCGGCCGAGTACTGCTCGTACATCTCCTCCAGCAGCCAGTCGTTGGCGCCGAAGTCCTCGTCGACGGCACTGGGAGGTGATTGGTCGGGCACGATGGCCACCGCTTCCTTCTTCCTGGTACTCGCCTCGCGGGGCTCGCCCGCCTGCAGCCCGTCCTGCGATCACACGCCCGGCGGGCCAGTTCCAGGCTACCCAGGATCGATGCTGAATCCCTGCAAGGGGGACGACCCCCTTCCACCCCCGCAGCGCGCCGAAGACACACGAGAGCGCGCCCGACCGGTCAGCAGGGTCAGCGGGTCCTGGGCCGATCTACTTGCGATGATGCATCGGCGACCCGCGGCTGTCCAGCACCGGTGAAGCGCCAGGCCCGGCTCGCGACGTAGCCGGTGAAGAGCAGCAGACCCACGTTGCGCGCTGTGGTGACCACCGTGGCGAGCGCCAGCAGCACCTGTCCGTTGCGGCCGAGCAGGCCGGGGTAGAGCAGCGGGTAGACGAGGTGGGTGAGTAGGGCGAGCGCCAGCAGCGCGTACGTGGTGTGCCGGACGGCCATCCGCTCCGCCGGTGTGGCCCGGTGCCGTAGCAGCAGCAGGGCAGCGCCCGGACCGGCCAGCCAGAGCAGGTACTGGGGGCTGAGCGTCTTGTTGGTCACGATCATCACCGCGATGGTGGTCAGCACCAGGAACGCGACCGCCACCGGCGTTCCGCCACCGGCCCGGAACGCCCGGACCGACAGCACGACGAGCACCGCCAGCCCGAGCACTGTGGCGACGTTGCTGACCCCGACCCACAGTTCCACGCCGGGACCGAAGATCTCGTAGGCCTGGTAGCGGGAGAGCTCTACGGTCCACGCGTCCGGTCGGACCGCCCGGGCCACCATCGGCGGGATGCTCCAGACCGACTCGATCTGCAGACCGCGGTCCGACTGCCAGGTCAGCGGGGAGAACAGCCGCGTCACCCCGCCGGCCAGCAGGCTCACGGCGGCCAGACCGAACCCGACGACGACGAAGGCCACGCCGGCCGTACGGCGGTCGGATTTGTGCGCGAGGAAGGCCGGGATCAGCAGCGCCGGCCACAGCTTCACGGCCGCGCCCAGCCCGGTCAATGCCCCGGTGACCCAGGGTCGCCGGCGGGCCGCGAGCAGCGCGCCGCCGGCCAGCACCGCGGGCAGCAGGTCGAAGCGCAGGTAGGCGAGGGCGCCGAGCAGGAAGACGAACAGCAGCCAGAAGTCGACCGAGCGATCGTGCCGACGGCCGGCCGAGCGGTAGAGAGCGTAGGTGAAGGCGGCGTCGAGCAGCAGCATGAAGACGACGAAGCCGATCAGGTAGCCGGTGCGGTAGCCACCGGTGGCGGCGTAGGGCAGCTGCAGGATCCAGACCACCGGCGTCGGGTACTCGATGAGGGTCTGGTCGAGGCCGACCTCGGACATCTGGCGAAGCTTGCGCCAGTAGTAGAAGACGTCGCCGGCGATGTACCGCTCGGCGACGGCCAGCAGGAGCAGGATGAGCGCCCGGCTGACCAGCCAGCCGACCGCGATGCCGCGGGGGCCGCGCTGGCCGTCGTACCAGTCGCCGATCCGGCGCAGCCGGGTCTGCGGTCGCCCCTCCGCCGAGTTGATCACCCCCACAGTGTGGCGGAACGGCTGTGGCCCCGGTCCAGTGCGTCGAACCGGCCTTGCCAGGCTTTGGTCATGATGACGCCGGACCCGGTCCTTCTCTCGGTTCCCCTTCGCGGCTCCTGCCGGATCCAGAACAGTCCGGCCAACCGGGTGCCGAGCCACGGCACCGATGCCTTCGGGTCCTCCTACGCGATCGACCTCGTTCCCGTGGACGGGCAGGGCAGATCCGCACCCCGGACGTGGCGAGGCCTTCTCGCCTCCGAGCCACCGGAGATCTTCGTCGGCTTCGGCCGCCCGGTGCTGGCTCCGGTGAGCGGCCGGGTCGCGGTGGTCCATGACGGCGAGCCGGATCACCAGGCCCGACGGTCCCAGCTTGCGCTGGCCGCGTACGCGCTGGGGCAGCCGGGACGGGCGCGCCGGGGAGCCGCCGGTCTGGCCGGGAACCACGTGGCCATCGCGCTTGGGGACGAGGGTCCCTTCGTGGTGCTGGCGCATCTCCAGCGCGGCAGCATGCAGGTGCAGGCGGGGGAGTGGGTGAGGGAAGGAGTCCCGGTCGCGCGGTGTGGGAACTCGGGCAACAGCACCGAGCCGCACCTGCATCTCCAGGTGACGGACTCCACCGACTGGGTGAACGCCCGCGGGCTGCCGTTCGCCTTCCGCGGCGGAGACGGATCCGGGTGGCTGCCGGCGAACTCCGAGATCGTCCGCAGCTAGCCGCTTCCGGCCTCGGTGGTCGCAGCTTCGCGCAGCAGGTACTGCCGTTCCGGAGTGCTGAGGGTCCGCCGAGCGGCGATCCGGTACTCCTCGGCGGCCGCCAGCGGCTCGCCGGAGGCCCGCAAGAGGTGGGCGCGGACGGCGTGGACGCGATGGTGGTCGGCGAGCCGGGGATCGGCCGCCGCTGTCTCGAGCAGGGCAAGCCCGGCCGCCGGTCCGTGGACCTGGGCCAGCGCGACGGCCCGGTTCAGGGTGACCACGGGATCGTCGGCCAGCCGGTCGAGCACGCCGTACAGGGCCAGGATCTGCGGCCAGTCCGTCTGCTCGTAGGACTCGGCCTCGGCGTGCAGCGCGTTGATCGCCGCCTGGAGCTGGTACGGCCCGGGTCGGCGTCGGGCCAGGGACTCGGTGACCAGGTCGATCCCCTCGGCGATGGCCGCCTGGTCCCAGCGGCTCCGGTCCTGCTCGGGAAGCGGGACGAGCTGACCGTCCGGCCCGGTCCGGGCGTCCCGGCGGGCGTCGGTGAGCAGCATCTGGGCCAGCAGCCCGCCGACCTCGGGCTCGTCGGGCAGCAGCCGCCGGAGGAGCCGACCCAGCCGGATCGCCTCGGCACACAGGTCACGGCGGACCAGGGCGTCCCCGGCGGTGGCGGTGTGACCCTCGGTGAAGATCAGGTAGAGGACGTGCAGGACGACGTCGAGCCGCGAGGCCCGCTCGGCCGGCTCCGGCAGCGTGAACCGCCCGCCGGCGTCGAGGATGGTCTGCTTGGCGCGGGTG
Organism: Propionibacteriaceae bacterium; assembly: GCA_035640915.1. Taxonomy (GTDB): domain Bacteria; phylum Actinomycetota; class Actinomycetes; order Propionibacteriales; family Propionibacteriaceae; genus Microlunatus. Next base: position 2,316 of record DASQVF010000216.1, on the reverse strand, counting down.
ATCCGCCGGGTGATCGTCGCCTCGGGCAGCAGCAGGCTGCGGGCGATCTCGGCGGTGCTGAGTCCGCCGACGGCCCGCAGGGTGAGCGCGACCTGAGCCGGCGGGGTGAGGGCTGGGTGGCAGCAGAGGAAGAGCAGCACCAGCGAGTCGTCCTGCGCGCTGACCGGCTCGGCCGTCCCGGGACCGCTCGGAGTCAGCGTCAGGGTTCGGACCGCCTCCGTCTGCTCGCGCCGCCGGCGGGACTGCTCGCTCCGTAGCAGGTCGGTCAGCCGCCGGGTGGCAACCGTGGTCAGCCAGCCGGCCGGGTTCTCCGGCACCGCACGCTCCGACCAGGAGCTGGCGGCGGCGAGCAACGCCTCCTGCACCGCGTCCTCGGCCAGGTCGAAGTGCCCGTACCGCCGGGTCAGTGCGGCGAGGGTCTGCGGCGCGAGCTCACGCAGCAGACCCTCGAGGTGCGGACTGAGATCCATGGTCGCCGGGCTCGATTCCTGACGTGGGGCACTAGACGTCCTCGCCGGCTCCCTCCATCACCGGGCGCAGCTCGACCCGGGTCTGGACCAGCGCGGCGAAACGGGCCGCCAGCTCCACCGCCCGGTCATGGGAGGCGACGTCGATGACGCCGAAGCCGGCAAGCACCTCCTTCGCCTCGGCGTACGGACCGTCCGAGGCCACCGGCCGGCCGTCCCGCATCTCCACGGTCACCGTGTGGGAGGGATCGGCGAGCCCGAAGCCGGTGACCATCTCCCCGGACGCGGCGAGGTCGGCGTAGAAGGCGCTCATGCCGCGGAAGTGCTCGGCCACCTCCTCCTCCGACCACGTGGCCTGCGCGCTCCCGAGACCCAGGGTGTCCCACGCCGACTCGTCGCCGAAGGTCATGATCATGTACTTCACGGTGCGACCTCCTCGATCCGGGTCATGTTCGACTCGTATCCTCCACCCGGCCACTGCCAGGCCCCGGTCATCCGGTTCCCGGTCTCGTCGAAGGTGCCGACGTACTTGGCCGGGGAGTCGGTTCCGCCGAACCAGATGGTCAAGGTATCGCCGGTGAGGTCGTGGGTGTACTCCAAGATCTCCCCGGAGCCGGCGAAGTAGTGGGATCGCAGGGTCTGCGACTCGGGGTCCCAGCCGATGTACTCGATCCCGCGAGTGGGCTCGCCGTCCGCGCCGACCAGGTCGATGTGCTGGACCAGGAACGCGTTGCCCTCCATCCACTCGTACCGGACGGTGCCGCTGCTGTCGCCTTCCGTCCTCCAGGTGCCGACCAGCCGGTCCAGGGACCGCAGCGCGGCCTCGCGGGCGTTGTCGGTGGTCTCATTGGTGCTCATGGTCAGATCTCCTTACGGGTACGGGTGGCCGCGACCAGCAGGGCCAGCCCTAGCAGGACCAGCGGCACGACCGGGCTGATCTGCAGAGCCAGCACGTTGGTGACAGCGGCGCCGATCATCAGGCCGACCAGCCCCGCGGCGGCCAGCCGGGAGATCCGGGGCAGCAGCACGCCGATCCCGCCCGCCAGCTCGCAGGCCCCGACCAGCAGCCGCAACCCCTGGCCGGCGCCGATGTCGTCGAACATGGCCACCATCGTCGGGTCGCCGGTCAGCTTGAACACGCCACCCGCGACGAACTGGGCCGCCAGCAGGACACGAACGGCCCACCGGCCGATCCGGGCCGCCCGGACCCGCCCAGAATGCCGGACCGATGTGGCGGCCGGTGCTGCGGTGAAGGTTGTCATGGCTCCTCCTAGAGCTGGGATGAATGTGGTGCCTTCACCCCCCTGTCGGAGTCGTCGCCAGGAACCGGACACGCGTCCCCGATTTTCGCGGAGTTTTCTTCGGTGGTCGGCGTTACGATGACCCAGAAGATGCCTGTCCTCGTCGGCTACAACGGCAAGAAGCACTCCAGCGAGGCGCTCCACTGGGCAGCCGAGGAGGCGCTCCATCGCACCTCTGCGCTGGTGGTTCTCTTCGCGGCCAACTATCCGGGGATGACGCTCCCCTCGGGGCCCGGACTGTTCGAGTTCGAACCGGGCGCGCTGGATGCGGCGGAAGAGGTCACCGAGACCGGCGTAGCAGAGGTGCGGGCTGCGCACCCGGACCTGATAGCCATCGGGCGGACGGTAGTGACAAGTCCGACGCAGGCGCTGGTGGAGGAGTCCGCTGAGGCGTCTCTGCTCGTGCTGGGATCCCGGGGCCGAGGTTCGGTTCTCGCCACCCTTCTGGGCTCGATCTCCTTCGCTGTGGCCAGCGGCGCTCAGTGCCCTGTGGTTGTGGTGAAGGAGGGCGGCGCGGCTCCGGTGGTCGGCGACGGAGGCCGTGTTGT
>DASQVF010000215.1:0-4615 GCA_035640915.1 Propionibacteriaceae bacterium | reverse complement strand
GATGCGGTGACATCCCTGGTGCACGAGGTCCGGCCCGACGCGATCGTGCACCAGGCCACGGCGCTGCGCCGGCTGGGCAACAACCTGCGCCGCTTCGACCGGCTGTTCGCCCTGACCAACCAGCTCCGCACCACGGGTACGGCGAACCTGATCGACGCCTCCCGCGACGTCGGCTGGCCGCGTCTGGTGGTGCAGAGCTTCTGCGGCTGGCCGTGGGCCTGCGTCGGCGGGCCGGTCAAGAGCGAGGACGACCCCCTCGAGACCAACCCGCCCAAGGCGTTCCGGTCGACCCTGCGGGCCATCGTCGACATGGAGCAGCAGGTGCTGAACGACCACCCCAGCGGCGTGGTGCTGCGCTACGGCGGCCTCTACGGTCCGGACAGCTCACTCACCCGGGGGCCGCAGCTCGATGCGGTGCGCCGGGGCTGGTTCCCGCTGGTGGGCTCCGGCGAGGGGATCTGGTCCTTCGTGCACAGTGAGGACGCGGCGTCGGCCACGGTGGCTGCGTTGACCCGCGGCTCCGGTGTCTACAACGTCGTCGACGACGACCCTGCTCCGGTGGCCGAGTGGCTGCCGGAGATGGCCCGCCTGGCTGGCGGACCGCCGCCCCGACGGGTCCCGAGCTGGGTCGGCTGGCTGGTCGGCGGGGATGGGCTGGTCCGTATGATGACGCAGGTGCGCGGCTCGTCGAACGCCAAGGCCAAGGCCGAGCTCGACTGGGTGCCGCGCCATCCCAGCTGGCGCCAAGGCTTCGCGGCGGAGTTCGGCCGATCGGCCGTGTCGGCATGACAGGCATGCGCCCTGAGCCTGTCGAAGGGCGCCGGGCTTCGACAGGCTCAGCCCGCACCGGCAGCTCCCGGCGCCCCCTGGTCGGTCCGCTGATGGCGGCGGTCGGCGCGATCCACGTCGCCATCACCCCGGTGGTCTACGGGCCCTCGGTGCGCAGCGTGGTCGACGGCGGCGTGGTCGCCACCATCGACGCCGAGCCGGCACTGGCGGAGCAGCGGGGCGTGGGGTTCTGGTACGCCACCGCGGGGCTGGCCATGATCGCGTACGGCATCGCCATCGCCGAGCGGGAGCGGCAGGACGCGCCCCTTCCGGTCAGTCTGCCGGTCAGTATGGCCGCGATCGGCACCTGGGGCGTGGTGCTGATGCCGAAGTCGCCGTTCTGGGTGTTCGGGCCGCTGGCCGCGCTGGCCGCCGTACGCCGCCGCGCTCGGCGCTGAGCCCGGCCTCAGCTGACGGCGGACACCGGTCGGGACAGGACCGCCTCGACGACGTCCAACCGGGAGTCGTCCGCGGGGTCCCACAGGTTGCGCGGGGGAGTGGTCAGAGCCTGCCGGAGCCGGGGTCCCAGCTCGGCGGCATTTCGGATCCAGGGAACGATGCCGGCCCGGTCCAGAGCCGCGGCGTTCGTCTCGCCGTGGCCGGGGATGCAGCGGTAGGTCACGGTCGGCTTGCCCGCGGCCAGCGCCTCCAGGCTGGCGAAGCCGCCGGCGTTCTGCACCACGCCGTCCATCGCCGTCAGCAGCATCGGGACGTCGCTGATCCAGTCCCGCGCGATCACCGAGCTCTTGTTGCGCAGCCGCTGGTACAGCCGCTTGTTGTGCCCGCAGAGCACCACCGGCACGGCGACCCCGGTTGCCGCGATCTCCTCGGCCGCGCGGTCCAGCATCCCCATGCCCATCGACCCACCGGCCAGCGCGACCAGGGTCTGGTCCAGCGGCAGGTCGAGCGCCTGGCGGCACGACGTACGGGTACGGTGCGGCGGTTTGGCGAAGAACTTCTCGGGCACCGCCGGCCGGACCACCCGGGTCAGCCGAGCGCCGAGATCGCTCGCCTGCTGGGCCGGGATATCGCCCAGGGCGAGGTGGACGTCGACCGCCGGGTGCACCCAGGCCCGGTGCACCGACATGTCGGTCAGATAGGTCATCACCGGTACCCGGATGTCGCCCTGGGCCCGCAGCTCGCCGAGCGCCTGGCTGGCAAAGGGGTGGGTGGAGACGATAGCGGCGGGATCGTGGTCGGCGATGCCGGCCAGCGCGTCACCGGTGTGCCGCATCGTCTTGATGATGACCTTGTTGATGCTCTCGCTGCGGTTGCCGTAGCGCAGCAGGTAGCGATAGACCGATGGCGCCAACTGGATCTGCTGCAGGTAGGCCGCCCGTAGCGACCGGCCCAACGGCTTGCTCATCAGCCTGACAATGTCGGTGATCTCGGCGGCGTAGCCCGCCGCACTCAACCGGGCCGCGATGGCCCGAGCGGCCGCATCGTGGCCGGCTCCGAAGCTCCCCGAGATGATGACGACTCGGCCGCGGGTTCGACCGGCTGCGGATCGACCCAGGACCGACAACTTGTGCCGCAAAGCGATTGACCACCCTTTGCCTGACTCACTGCCCAGTTGGGCCGGGACCACGCTAGACGATGGGGGTGGGTTGACGCGAACGGCGGGCCGGGGGCGGGCAAAACCGCCCTGGCCAGGTCGAAAGGCGCACCTACGTTGTGGGGCGAAGATCGACACCGCTGAAACATCCGGTGAACTTCCGGGTTCATTTCGAGGGGAAGGCCAGGGTTCGGGGCAGCCACCGTGGGGCTGGCCGACGGGGAGGGGTATCTAGGTGGCATGCACCGCACGTCGCTGACCATCTATCTGCGCAACCACGACGCCGCCGCCCAGGCCGGCATGGCGCTCTTCCGCCGGGCGGAACGGAACCAGCGCGAGCGACCGTACGCCGCCGAGCTGACCGCGCTGCGCGCCGACGTCGAGCAGGACGCCCGGGCCCTACGCTCGGTGCTCGAGACCGAAGGAGTTCAGCCCGACCTGCCGCAGAGCCTGCTGCTTCAGCTGGGCGAGCGAGTCGGCCGGCTCAAGCCGAACGGCTCCCTGCTGCGCCGGGCGCCGCTGAGCGACCTGATCGAGGTAGAGGCGATGTTCGACATCGTCCGGGCCAAGGCCGCGGGCTGGCAGGCCCTGTCCACCCTGCCGGCGCCGAAGTGGCGGGACCAGGTCGACCCGGAGCATTACTACCGGCGGGCGATGGACCAGGCCGACCGGCTCAGCACCATCCACCGCTCGGTGGCGACCCTACTGTTTACGCCGTAAGAACAGCGGTACGGTGACCTCAAGCATGATCATCGAACGAGGAGACATGTCGTGAGCAGCGCCGTTCCACCCCATGACCGCACCGACACCAGCCACAACGACTGGAGCGAGGACGACCGCCGGAACACCGCACCCTCGGCGGCCGACGCGCCGCTCAGCCGTAGCGAGGTGGTGGCCCGCCAGAAGGAACGCTTCGGCGGGATGAAGTTCGGCGCCTGCTTCTTCGGCTGGCTGGCCGCGACCGGTATGGCGGTGCTGCTGACCGCGCTGCTCGCCGCGGCGGGGGCCGGCCTGGGGCTGGCGACCGGCGTCGACCCGAACAACCCGACGGCCGCCCCGATCCAGACCATCGGACTGGTCGGCGGCCTGGTCCTGCTGGTCATCATCCTGATCAGCTACTTCGCCGGCGGCTACGTCGCCGGACGGATGGCCCGCTTCGCCGGCGCCAAGCAGGGTCTGGGGGTCTGGCTGTGGGCGCTGATCATCGCCGTCGTGGTCGCCGTCCTGGGCGCCGTGGCCGGCCAGCAGTTCAACCTGCTGGCCAACGTCAACGGGTTCCCGCGGATCCCGGCGAACGAGGGCGAGCTGACCACGGCCGGCGTGATCACCGCGGTCGCCGTCGTCCTGCTGGCGCTGATCGGGGCGATCCTGGGGGGCCTCGCCGGCATGGCCTACCACCGCCGGGTCGACAAGGAGGGCCTCGGTCGCTGACTGCGCCCTGAGCTCGTCGAAGGGCGCTTCCCAAGCTCAGCGCATCTCCGCTCAGGCCGGCGTCAGCAGCTCCTGCTCCACCACCGTCGGCAGGGACAGCGTCTTGTAGCCCACGTCGTCGAACAGCACGGTGAGCTCGTCGCCCTCGACGCCCATCACCACTCCGTCCCCGAAGGCGGTGTGCCGCACCGGTTGCTCCACCCGGAACGGTCCGGCATCCGGCGTGTCGATCGCGACCCCGGCCCGGCAGTTGTCGCAGTCCCCGCACAGCTCGGCGGTCTGCTCGCCGAAGTACTCGAGCAGGAACTGCCGCCGGCAGCGCCGGGTCTCTGCGTACGCCCGCATCCGCTCGATCCGTGACTCCTGCAGCTTCCGGTACGCCGCCGCCCGGTCGATGATCGCCCCCACGTCGGGCCGGTGCCCGTTGCCTCCCGCCTCGTCGACCAGATTGAGGATCCGGCCGAGCTTGCGTCCGCTCAGACCGGTCCGCTGGCTCAGCTGCTTCCGGTCCGGCTGGGTGCCTGCCGGCCAGGCGTCGAGCACGGCCGTCACGTCGTTCCGTTCCGGAGGGGCCGCGGTGAAGAACCGGGCCAGGCTGAGGTCCTCAGGCCGGAAGTAGAGCACGCCGACGGCCGGGTCCCGGTCGCGGCCGGCCCGACCGACCTCCTGGTAGTAGGAGTCGGGTGACTCGGGGGCATGGGCGTGCACCACGAACCGGATGTCCGGCTTGTCCACCCCCATCCCGAAGGCCGACGTGGCCACCATCACCTCCAGCCGCCCGGCCATGAAGTCGTCCTGCAC
>DASQVF010000214.1:0-4925 GCA_035640915.1 Propionibacteriaceae bacterium | reverse complement strand
GGGAGGAACCACTGGACGGTCAGCGGCCGGCGGCGACTCCGAGCGCCGGCCGCGACCCGGAGGAGGAGGCACTGCTGGCCGACTCAGTCGGCCTGGCCCTGCTGGTGGTGTTGGACACGCTGACGCCGGCCGAGCGCCTGGCCTTCGTGTTGCACGACATGTTCGCCGTGCCGTTCGACGAGATCGCGCCGATGCTCGACCGCTCCCCGGCCGCCGCCCGTCAGCTGGCTAGCCGGGCGCGGCGGCGGGTGACCGGTGTCGGGCCGGTCGCGGAGGCCGACCTCACCCGGCAGCGCCGGGTGGTGGACGCCTACCTGGCCGCCGCCCGGAACGGGGACTTCGAGGCGCTGGTCGCCCTGCTGCACCCCGACGTGGTGCTGCACTCCGACCGGGCGGCCGGACCCACCCCCGAGCCCGTGGTGCTGCGCGGCGCCCGGCTGGTCGCCCGGGGCGCGACGGCGGCGGGGGAGCGCGCCCGGTTCAGCCAGCCGGCGCTGGTCAACGGCGCGGTCGGGGTGGTGATGGCCCCACGCGGGAAGCTGTTCGTGGTGCTCGCCTTCACCATCGTGGACGACCTGATCACCGAGATCGATGTGATCGGCGACCCGGAGCGCCTCCGCACCGTGGAGCTGGCCGTCCTCACCCCCTGACGGCCCTCACCGCCGCATCTTCCGGAAACCCACGTGCACGTGAGTTCCTGCAGCGATACCCGGGTTGCAACGTAGGTATCGCCGCAGGAAGTCACGTGCACGTGAGTTGCCGGGAAGCTCGGCGGTCGCGCTCCCGGCCCCGTCGAAGAACGAGACCGCGGTCAGCGGTCCGAGCTAAGGCGCAGTCATCAGCCGCGCGGTCATCAGCCGGAGCCGACCCTCAGCGGACCGGGCGGTCGCGGGTGTCCACTGTCGGGTCCGCAGGAGTCTGCCGTAACAGCTCGTCCCGGCGTCGGGTGAGCTGGCGGCGTTCCGGCTCGGTCGGGGCGAGGGCGATGGCCTGCTCGAGCACCCGGATCGCATCCGGCTGCTGTCCGGCCCGGGCGAGCAGGTCGGCCCGAGCCGCGGGCAGCAGGTGGTATCCGGCGAGCCTCGGCTCGTCGCCGAGCTCGTCGAGCGCCGCCAGCCCGGTGAGCGGGCCGTCAGCCATCCCGACCGCGATCGCCCGGTTGAGCGCTACCACGGGTGAGGGGGCGAGCTCCAGCAGCTCCTCGTAGAGCCGGACGATCCGGGTCCAATCGGTTGCGGCCGCATCCTGCGCCGTGGCGTGCACCGCGGCCAGCTCGGCCTGCAGCCGGTACGGGCCGCGATTGCCGGCCGACCACGCGAGCAGGGCGAGGGCCTCGTCGATCATCGCCCGATCCCAGCGCGACCGGTCCTGCTCCTCGAGGGTGACCAGCTCCCCGTGGACGGTCCGGGCGTCGCGGCGCGCGTGCTGCAGCAGCATCAGGGCGAGCAGCGCCCGGCTCTCGTCGGAGTAGGGCAGCAGCCGCACCAGCAACCGGCCCAGCCGGATCGCCTCCTCGGCCAGATCACCGGCCGAGCGAGCGTAGCCGCTGGTGAAGATCAGGTAGACCGTGGCGAGTACGCCGTCCAGCCGCTCGGGCAGGGCGTCGGCGGGTGGCACCTGGTACGGGATCCCGGCGTGGGCGATCTTGCGTTTCGCCCGGAGCAGCCGCTGGCCCATGGTGGCCTCGGTGGTCAGGAACGCCGAGGCGATCGCCTCCGTGGACAGGCCGGCGACGACCTTGAGGGTGAGGGCGACCCGGGCCTCCATCGCGAGAGCCGGGTGCGCGCAGGTGAAGATCAGCCGGAGCCGGTCGTCGTTGGAGAACGTCATGTTCGCGTCCGCAGGGGAGTTGTCGCGCAGCTCATCGGTAAGGGCGATCTCGGTCAGCTTCGCCCGCTCGGTGGCGGCGCGACGGATCAGGTCGATGGCTCGCCGGCGGGCCGTGGTGGTCAGCCAGGCGGCCGGGTTGTCCGGAACGCCGTCGATCGGCCAGCGGCGCAGGGCCCGCTCCGCGGCATCGGCGACCGCGTCCTCGGCCAGATCCCAGTCGCCGGTGGTGCGGATGAGAGAGGCGACGATGCCCAGCCGCTCAGTCGCCAGCGCCTCGGCCAGGGCGCGAGCCACCGGCTCCGGTGGCTCGACGCTCCCAGCCTGGTCAGTCACTCGCCGGTGCCATCCAAGGGCCAGAACGGCCGCAGCTCCAGCCGGCCACCAGCTGACTGCGGGTGCTGGGCAGCGATCTCGATCGCCTCGTCGAGGTCGCGGCACTCCAGGATGTCGAAGCCGACGATCCACTCCCGCGACTCCGCGAACGGCCCGTCGGTCACCAGCACCTTGCCGCTGCGGCGACGCACCGTCGTTGCGTCCTCCGTCGGGCGCAGCCGGTCGCCCATGATCCAGCGGCCGGCCTCCTGGTTGGTGCTGACCCAGGTGTCGATGTCCAGCGTGCCCTCGTCGCTCTCGTTCGGGTCGGCGTCGGGGTCGTTGCCGACCAGCATCAGGTACTTCATGGTGTCCAGCTCCTTCGGGTAGGTGGTTGTGCCCCTACGACGATCAGGATCGACCGGATCCGACAGCCGACCGCGAGGTATCCGACCGGTCCGGAAAGTCAGTGCTGAGGCTCGTACGCCAGGTAGACGACGCCGTTGTCGTAGCGTTCGCAGGCCCCGAGCCTCAGGTTGCTCGGCGGGAACTCGGGCGGGAAGAGCCGCGGACCGGCCCCGCGGGTCGTCGGGTACAGGAACAGGTGCAGCCGGTCGACCAGTCCGTCGGCCAGCATCGCCCGGACCAGGGTGCCGCTACCGCTGACGTAGAGGTCGCCGTCCACCTCGTCCTTGAGCCGCCGGATCCGGTCCGCATCGTAGGCTCCGATGACCTCGGAGTTCTGCCAGGTCGGGTCGCTCAGCGTCGAGGAGACGACGTACTTGGTCGTGTCGTTGAAGAACGGTGCCCCGGGGTCGTCCTCGACGGTCCGGGTGGACCAGGCCGGCTCGAACATCTCGAAGGTCGTGCGGCCGAGCAGGATGCCTCGGCTGCGTCCGGTGACGGCCGCGAGGGCCTCACCCATCTTCGGGTCGAAGCCGTAGTCGAAGGTCCAGACCGGGGCGTCGATGACGCCATCCAGGCTGATGAACTCGTGTACCGAAATCGCTCCCACGGGTTCCGACCCTAGACCGGAGAACGGCGGCGGTCGGTGGCTAGGGTGCCTGGATGAGCGGGAGCTACAGCTGGACCGGCGCCCTGGTGGGACAGCTCCGGTTCTACTGGGAGACGCACCTGTGGCCGCGCCTAACGGGTCTGAGCGACCCCGAGTACTTCTGGGAGCCCGCTCCCGGCGGCTGGACCGTCCGCGAGGCCGAGCCCGGCCGTTGGGTTCCCGACTCCGGTCCGGTCCCGGACGGGACGCCCGACCCGGTGACGACCATCGCCTGGCGGATGGCCCACATCGCGGTCGGCTGCTTTGCCACCCGGGCCAGCACCTTCTTCGGCGACGGCACCGTCCCGGAGGATGCCGATATGTTCGACCCACGGCACCAGCCGGCCAGCCTGCCGGCGACCGCCGACGATGCCCTGGCCTACCTGCGCGACTCCTACCTCTGGTGGCACGACGGCATCGCAAGCCTCAGCGAGGCGGAGCTGCTCCAGCCCCTCGGTCCGCGGGGATCGTGGTTCGCCGATGACCCGATGGCCGAGCTGATCCTGCACGTCAACCGCGAGGTGATGCACCACGGCGGCGAGATCGGCCTGCTCCGCGACCTCTACCGCCACCGGAAGCATGACGTGGACGATCCCGCCGGGTCTACCCAGGGTTATCCCGCATTGCCGGAATAGACGACTCTCGGCCAGAGTTGAGCCAATGTCGCTCAAGTTGTAAATTGAGTGTCACAGACTCAAGTCACTCTGGAGGAACACACAACATGGCTCGTGCAGTCGGTATCGACCTCGGCACGACGAACTCCGTCGTCGCCGTGCTCGAAGGTGGAGAGCCCACCGTCATCCCCAACGCCGAGGGCAGCCGGACCACCCCGTCGGTGGTCGCGTTTGCCAAGGGCGGCGAGGTGCTGGTCGGCGAGGTCGCCAAGCGCCAGGCCGTCACCAACGTCGAGCGCACCATCCGGTCGGTCAAGCGCCACATGGGCACCGACTGGTCGGTCAAGATCGACGACAAGACCTACCGTCCGCAGCAGATCAGCGCGTTCGTGCTGCAGAAGCTCAAGCGAGACGCCGAGGCCTACCTGGGCGAGCAGGTCACCAACGCGGTGATCACCGTCCCCGCCTACTTCTCCGACGCCGAGCGGCAGGCCACCAAGGAGGCCGGCGAGATCGCCGGGATGACCGTGGACCGGATCATCAACGAGCCCACCGCCGCCGCGCTCGCGTACGGCCTGGACAAGGGCGAGCACGACCAGACCATCCTGGTCTTCGACCTCGGTGGCGGCACCTTCGACGTCTCCCTGCTGGAGATCGGCGACGGCATCTTCGAGGTCAAGGCGACCAAGGGTGACAACCGCCTCGGTGGCGACGACTGGGACTCCCGGATCGTCGACTGGCTGGTCAAGCAGTTCAAGAACAAGAACGGCACCGACCTGTCCCAGGACAAGATCGCCCGCCAGCGGCTGCAGGAGGCGGCCGAGAAGGCCAAGATCGAGCTCTCCAGTGCCAGCGAGACCTCGATCAACCTGCCCTACATCACCCTGGGCGAGTCCGGCCCGCTGCACCTGGAGGAGAAGCTCACCCGCTCGGAGTTCCAGCGGCTCACCTCCGACCTGCTGGACCGCTGCCGTGCGCCGTTCAACGCGGTGATCGAGGACGCCAAGATCAGCGTCGGCTCGATCCAGCATGTGGTGCTGGTCGGTGGCTCGACCCGGATGCCCGCCGTGGTCGACCTGGTCAAGGAGCTGACCGGCGGCAAGGAGCCCAACAAG
>DASQVF010000213.1:0-5190 GCA_035640915.1 Propionibacteriaceae bacterium | reverse complement strand
CAGCACCATGCCGTAACCGGAGGTGTTGGTCAGCAGGTGGCGCAGCGTGATCGGCCGCACGGCAGGCACGGTGTCGTCGAGCGCAGCGTCCGGACTGGCCAGCACGCGTCGGCCGGCCAGCTCGGGCAGCCACTGCTCGACACTGGAGTCCAGCTCGAGCCGCCCGGCCTCCACCAGTCGCAGCGCGGCAACCGTGGTGATCGGCTTGGTCATCGACTGGATGCGCATGATCGCGTCGTCCCGCAGCGGCGGTCCGTGCAACGCAGCCACGCCGGCCGCGACCACTTCAGGCTGGTCCCGACCGAGCAGCGCCACGGCGCCGGGGATGGTGCCCGCCTCCACGTGTCGGGCCAGGACGTCCTGTACGGCGCTGGTCATGGAGATGACTGTGCCACGCCGGCGTTCGGTGCTTGCGGCTGGTTCGCCACTCCGCCCGCGCCATCGACCAGATTTCGAGGCCAACGCATGGTGGTCGCCGAACCAGCGGGACGGAACAGGGCCGGGGTCGGCGGGGGGGATGGCCGACCCCGGCTCTTCCTCGACGTTAGGCCGGTTCACAGTGTGGTCTCCACCCGGATCGCCGAGAATTTACGATGAAGGTTGGAATCGTGCGGGTGGATGCGGGCTACGCCGACAAGGTCACGAAGAAGTCACGACGGAAAGGGTTCACATGGTCACCGCGAGGGACCCTCGTCGAGACATCATCATTGGACGTGAAGCGGAGCTGAACCGGGCCTACGAAGTGGCCCGGAGCCGACGGGAGGCGTCACAGACCCTCTTGATCACCGGCCCGGCCGGGAGCGGCAAGTCGACCCTGGTCGAGGCCGCGCTGGCGGGTCTGGATGCGGAGGTGCTCTACGTGCGCTGCACGCCTCTGGGCATGCACAAGGCCTTTGAGACCGCGATGGACAACAGCGGGACCTTCGAGCAGTCTGAGCGCTTCCGGCCGGTGAAGGACCAGCTCGCCGCCCTGGTCACCCATGCGTACGAACAGCCGCCGAGCGGTGTCGAGTTCGCGCGGGCGATGGTCTCGGTCCTCCGGACGCTTCCGCCCAGCGAGCGAGCCGGCGTCGTGGTGTTCGAGGACATGCACCTGGCCGACGAGCGGACGATGGAGGCGCTGGCCTACTTCGCCCGGCAGAATCACTTGTACGACGTGGCTTATCTGATGATCGGCCGCTCCGGGTATCCCTACCCCAACTTCGAGGGGCTCGATCACCTGCGGCTGGAGCCGTTGAGCGACGAGGCGGCCTGGCAGGCCATGAGCCACTGGGCCGACCTCGTGGTATCGCCGATCGTCGCGGCCGACCTGAACGACCGCTGCGACGGCGTACCACTGATCCTGCGGGAGGCCACGGCAACGCTGACTCCGGCGCAACTTCGCGGCGACGTCCCGCTGCCGCTGCTCCTGGAGGCCCGCCCAGCGGTGGACCAGTGCCTGGCGGACCGGCTGGACCCGCTGCCACCGCAGCAGCTGGAGACGCTGGCCGCCTTCAGCCTCGACCGCGCCCTCCCACTGACGGTGGTCCAGGAAGCGCTGCCCGAGCCGGCGATGGCTGCCCTCGTCGAGCAGCGGCTGCTACGGATGTCGCCGCGCGAGGTAGAGCTGACCCAGGCCGCTCTGGGATGGACGGCCTGGCACCGGCTCAGCCCTCCAAGCCGCGCTGACCTGGCCCGCCGGTTGGCCCGGTCGTGGTCGGTCGTCGACCAGCTGGCCGCGGTGCCGTACCACGCCCTGGAGGGTCCGCTGACGCCGGAGGCCGTCGGCGAGCTGCGGAACGTCCTCGGCCGGACCACGGGGGCAGAGCCCGCTCGGCTGCGCGAGGCGGCGGCCCAGGTGGCCTACGGCGGCACCGAACGGCTTGCGGTCAGCGACGGGCTGCGCTGGATCACGGCCCACCTGGACGCCGGGCACCTCGGGGCCGCTGTCGAGGTCTGGCCCGCTGTCGCGAGTGGTGTCCAAGGCCCGACCGACCTGCTCGACCTGGTCCAGGTCCGCGGGGTCCTGGCCCGGCTGACCGGCAATCCGGTCCTCGATCTGCCCAGCCCGGCCGAGGTCAGCGGGTATCCGTCCCTGCCGCCGGACCAGGCCTTCCTGGCCTGGGTCCTCGCCGCGCGCGGCGCCGTGCGCGCCGGCGCAACTCAACAGGCCCGGCGCTACATCGACCAGGCCAGCCGGGTCGGCCGGCATGCCTCCCTGGCGGGCCGCAGCCTGTGGCGGCTGGTCGACTGCGAGTGGCATAGCGCCATTGGGCGGCCGGTATCGCGGGAGACCCATCTGGAAGCCCTCACCCGCTGGTGTGACCACGCCGGCGGTCAAGACTGGCTGGACGACTTGATGGCCATCAACCAGCTGGCCGAACTCGGGGAGTACGACATCGCACGGCAGTTCCTGGTCAGCGCCGAGGCGGTGCATGCCTCCGCAACCGGGATCGCCCCGCTCGGTCTGCTCGCCGCACGTCTGCACCTCGACCTGGTCCAGTTCCGGATGGGCCCAGCGCGGCAGACCGCCGACGAGCTGAGTCGACACATGATCTCCCCGACCCTCGCCGGACCGTCGGTGCGCGCCGATGTCCTGCGCCTGCACGCGTTGACCGACTGGTCCGGCCCGGCGTACGTCGCCGTGGCCGAGCGTCCCGGCGACCCGACCGCGGACAGGCGGCTCGCGGCGACCCGAGGGTATGAGGCGCTCCTGCACGGCGACTATCTGGTGGCCGCCAATCTCCTGCGCCTGGCCATCAACGTCGATCGCCTGACGCCCTTCGACCCCTGGGAGCTGGTCGCCGACCTGGTCGAGGCCGCGGTGGCGGCCTCGGAGCGCGCCGCTGCGGCGGCCGCGCTGGCATCGTTCGGCGACTCGGCGCCGACCACGCCGGCCGCCGCGGCCGCCGCCGCCAGGGCGCGCGCCCTTCTCGCCCCCGCGTTCGACGTCCGCAGAGCGTTCGCCGAGGCGCTCGAGCTCAGTGACCGGACGGGGACGTTGATGCTGCGCGGCCGGGCGTTGGTGGCCTACGCCCGTCGGCTCAACCAGCTCGGACTCGGTCCCGAGGCAGAGCCGCTGCGTCATGAGGCGATCGCCCTGTTCGCCGCCCAAGGCCTGCTCGGCTGGCAGCGGCACGCCCAGAATCTTCCGCTGACCGCCGGAGGAGCCGCCCCGGTCGCACCGGCCGTCAACGGTCAGCTGTCCGCCGCGGAACAGGATGTCCTTCGCCTGCTGCTCGAGGGGCGCCGGAACAAGGAGATCGCCGCGGAGCTGTTCGTGTCGTTGCGCACCGTGGAGAAGATGTTGACCCAGCTGTTCCGCCACTTCGACGTGGCCTCGAAGTCCGAGCTGCTCGCCAGGCTCCGGTCCTCCAACTGACCCCCAAGGTGACATCTTGACCCGCTTGTGACCCTCGTCGCTCCGGTCCGCACCGAACCCGCATCTCCTCCGCGTAGCTGTCCGTAGCGGTCTATTCCCCCTAGCCGGAAAGAGGTGCCGGTTCTTAGTGTCGATCTCGTCAGAATTGCCGCAGATTGCCGCCGAGAGGAGCACCCGCCATGTCGGCCCATACCGCCTCGACACCAGCCACGCGCGACCAGCGATCCAGTCTCGGCGCTCCCCCTCCCTATCCGGTTCCAGCCCGGTTCGGCCAGGGCGAATGGGGTCTGATTGCGGTGCCGGCCGTGATCTGCGTGGTGATGCTCGTCGTGGCGATGGTCCTGTGACGCCGCCGTTCCGGATCCCCCTGTGCCGCTCCCGGCCGTCATGACGTCCGCCGACGTCGCTCTCCTCGGCCCGGCGTGCACCTACTGGAACGACTTCGTCGGCACCGCCGCCGCAGATGAGCTGGACGCGTCCGACGCCTCGGAGAGCATCTACCAGCTGGCTCGGCTGAGTCCCTCGCGTTGGATCGTCGCCGCGGTCGACGTCTGCCTCAACGACGACTGGTGTCGAGTCGTGGTCTACGCGTTCGATCGCGAACCGGCCGAGGCCAGCTCCTACGCCGACCTGCTGGAGGTGGCGGACCAGTACGGCGAGCTGCCCGTGGTCGCCTTCGAGCTGGCCCTGCCCTCTGACCATTACCTGAACCTCGGTCGGCTGTTCCGGCGGGTCACGCTGCGTCTGGTGGCGCGCGGGCTGAAGGACGTCCCGCTGGTGGTCACCGCCACGGAGACTCGCTGACTCTCGGCTGAGGAGCCGGCGACGATTCGTGCAGTGGCGCCGGCGGAGGGTAGAACCCCCGTGTGACCGAGGACGAGATAACCCAGGCCGCCCGTCGAGTGTTCGGCTACGAGCAGCTCTGGCCGGGCCAGTACGAGGCCGTCCGGGCCCTGCTGGACGGGCACGACGTGCTGCTGGTGGGTTCCACCGGCAGCGGCAAGTCGCTGGCCTACCAGCTGCCGGCGGTGCTGCTGCACGGGCCGACCCTGGTGGTCTCTCCGCTGCTGGCCCTGCAGGCCGACCAGGTGGCCAGCCTCGACGAGCGCGGCGAGCGAACCAGCGCCGCCCGGATCAGCTCGGCCGAGACGCCCAAGCAGCGCCGTGAAGCGCTGGCGGCCGCCGCCGCGGGGGAGCTGGAGTTCGTGTTCCTGGCCCCTGAGCAGCTGGCCAACGACGACGTACGCGAGGCGATCGCCGCCCTCCGGCCCAGTCTCGTCGCCGTGGACGAGGCGCACTGCGTCTCGTCCTGGGGACACGACTTCCGGCCCGACTACCTCCGCCTCGGCGAGCTGCTGGCCGACCTGGACAACCCGCGGATCATCGCCATGACCGCGACCGCCGCGGCGCCGGTGCGAGCCGACATCGTCGAGCGCCTCCGGCTGCACGACCCGGCGGTGGTGGTCGGTGGCTCAGCCCGGACCAACCTCTACCTGGCCGTGGAGCGGAGCCTGGACGAGGGCGACCAGCGCGACCGGGTGCTGGAGACCGTGCTCGGCACGGCTGGCCCGGGCATCGTCTACGTCCGCACCCGGAAGGCGACCGAGGCGTACGCGGCCGACCTGGCCGAGGCCGGGCTGGCGGCGGCGGCGTACCACGCCGGGTTGAGCAAGCGGGTCCGGGACACCGTGCAGGACGACTTCATGGCCGGGCGGCTGGAGGTGATGGTGGCCACGTCGGCCTTCGGGATGGGGGTGGACAAGCCGGACATCCGGTTCGTGGTGCACGCCCATGCCCCCGAGTCACCCGACTCCTACTACCAGGAGGTC
>DASQVF010000212.1:0-3146 GCA_035640915.1 Propionibacteriaceae bacterium | reverse complement strand
GCCTTGACCGCCTCGGTGCCGGAGCCGGCGGTGGTGACCTGCCAGCCCTCGTAGCGCATGGCCAACGACAGCAGCTCGGTCAGGCTCCGCTCGTCGTCCACGGCGAGCACCCGGATCGGTGTGCCGTCGGGCCGGGTGAGTGGGGCGCTGGCGCTATCGGTGCGGATCATGCTGTCAAGACTGGCACCGGTTCACCGAGGTGCGCTGTGCGTCACCTGTGCTGAGCCTGTGAAGCCCGGACCGGCTCACGCGTCACGCTGGTCGGCTGGAACCTACGTATACGTAGGTTCCAAGCCCTCTACGTGGGTTGCAACCTGCGTAGAGGCACCGAAACCTACGTAAACGTGGGTTCCATCCGAGGGAGAGGCGCCGATGCAACCCGCCATCACCGTGACCGATCTGGGCAAGACCTACGTCGTGCCGCCTCGTCAGACCGGCGTGGCCGTGTGCGAGCCGGTGCGGTTCGAGCTGCCGTAGCTGGCCGAGCCGCCGTAGCTCGAGCTGGCGGGCAGGTAGGCCGCGTCGTCCGCGTCGTCCTCCACCGGCTTCTTCCCCCTGAACAGCCGATCGATCGACACCGCCCCGGCTCCGAAGACGAAGAACAGCAGCCCGAGCAGGCCGAGGGCGACGTCGTACTCATAGCCACCGTTGTAGGTCCCGTCGGCTTTGAGCAGGTCCGGTCCCCGGTAGTAGGAGAAGTAGGAGATCGTCAGCGCCGACAACACGACGAGCCCGACCCCGACGAAGCGGGTGAGCACGCCGACGATCAGGAACACCCCGCCGACGAGCTCGAAGATGATCGTCGCCCAAGCGGCGACGTCCGGGTACGGCGCTCCAACCTCGGCGTAGCGGTCGCGCATCGCGCTCACGCCCTGGTTCGCGCCGGTCCAGTGGGTGATCCCGTGCAGCAGCAGGATGCCGCCCGTGCCGAGCCGGGCGATGAGCAGGCCGAAGCTCTGCAGGAACTGTGACATAGCGGGGCTCCCTTCGCGACTCCGACCGATCCAACGCTAGTCAGTCCGCACTCCGACGGCCCCGCACCACGCCGCAGCTCGGCGGAGCTGCTACTCGCTGCCAGAGAAGCGGTCGGCCGCCGATCCTTGCAGCCGTCCCGGAGGAACCCGGCGGCCACAGACCGCGAGCAGCAGGTCCTGCGCCCGGCCGGTCACCGGATCGCCGCTGCCGTAGGACCATTCCAGGTCGTCGGCCCGGAGCTCGACCCCGGCCAGATCGACGCCGAAGAACTTCAGCTGCCGAGGCCGGAGCGAGCCGAGCACCAGCCCGATCCGCTCCGGCGGCGGCCGGCGGTCCAGGTCCAGCCCGACCGTGATGTCCAGACCATGGATCACGTCGTGACTGAGTGCGCCGAGGTAGCCGCCACCCGGCGGCTTCCACCGGTGGTCGACTGCACCGCGCAGCGAAGCGACCAGGTCCTCGGCGGTCAGTGCCTCGGCGTCCGCCCGGGCCGCGCGGTCCGCCATCCGGTCGAAGTTTCCCCGGGCTCTGATCATCCCCAGGACGAACGTCGGGAGGCTTGCGCGGAACGGCATCGTGATGTGAGCGACCGTCTCCCGGACTCGCCAGCCGGCGCAGAGGGTCTCTTCGTCCCAGCGCTCAGCCGGGAGCTGCGCCAGCAGGTCGGCCAGCTCGCGGCGCTCGGCCGCGATCTCGGAGCGGACCTGCGCCTCGTTCCCGGTCTCCATAAGTCTCCCTAGCTGCGCTGATCTGGACCACCTCACGACCTCTGACCGCTGGAACGCCGGGAACTCATCGCCGGCCAGCCCCAACTGGTCACAGAGGGGGTCGGTCAGCGGGGGGCCAGGAAGGGGTGGAGGGCTGGGGCGAAGCTCTGGGGGTCCTCGGCGAACCCGATGTGGTCGCCGGGAAAGAGCACCGGCTCGATGCCGAGCGCACGGGCCAGCGCGGTCGACGTACGGTCGCAGACCTGCCCGCTCGACTGCTCGCCGATGCCGACCACGATCCGGGTCGCGCCGGTCCGGAGGGCGTCGAGATCGGGCACGAACTCGATGGTCGGACGCATCTCGTGGCGGAAGAAGAAGTCCTCGTCGGCGGCCGGTTGGCCCTCGAGCGGCGCACCGAACATCTCCGCGAACACCGGCTCGGGGAGATCGATGTTCGCGTCGGCCAGGAACCGCCGCCATGCGGCAGCCCGGCCCTCGGTCAGGTACGCGGTGACGATGGCGTCGGCGACCGCGCGGCGCTCCTCGCGGTCCTCCAGCAGCTCGTCCAACGGCGGCTCGTGGGCGATCACCGTGTGCACCAGGTCGGGCCGCGCCTCGGCCAGGGCCAGCAGGGTCACGGCACCGCCACTCGACCCGAAGGCCGCGTACGGACCTCGGTCGAGATGGGTCAGCAGCCGGGCCACGTCGTCGGCCCGCATCGGCGGGGTGGAGTGCTGGTCCCGGTCCTCGACCGCGCTGCGGTGGATGCCGCGGGGATCCATCGTCACCACCGTGAAGTCGCCGGCCAGCTGGTCGGCGAGCGGGGCGAAGGAGTCGGCGTCCATCGGGGAGCCGAGCAGCAGTACTGCCGGACCGCGGCCGCGGACCTCGTAGTACAGCCCGGCGCCGGGGACCTCCAGCGTTCCCGGCGTGACGGTCAGCTCGGCGCTCTGGTTCACGATCGTGCCCTCCTGTGAGTACTGGACTGTCCAGTACCCGTAACAGTAGCGGCTGAGTACTGGACCGTCTAGTATGAATTCCGTGGAGCGGACAGTCGCCGTCGAGCCGGTGGTCGACGCCGGACGCTCGGCCCGGAAGCGGGCGGCCATCCTCGCCGCCGCGCACGAGCTGTTCCTGCAGAAGGGATATGCAGGCACCAGCATGGACGACGTCGCGGCCCGGGCCGCGGTGTCCAAGCAGACGGTCTACAAGCACTTCGCCGACAAGCAGCGCCTGTTCACCGAGGTCGTCACCAGCGACGTCGGCCGGACGGAGGACGAGACCGAGGAGCGGATGGCGGCGATGCCGGACAGCACCGACCTCGCCGCCGACCTGCGCGACTTCGCCCGCTGGCACCTGGCGGACGTGATGCAACCCGGCCGGCTGCGCCTCCGCCGGATGCTGATCGGCGAGGCGGAGCGGTTCCCGGAGCTCGCCAGGGCCTGGTACGCCACCGGTCCGGAG
>DASQVF010000211.1:0-6478 GCA_035640915.1 Propionibacteriaceae bacterium | reverse complement strand
GCCTTGACGAACGGGACGATGCGGTGGATCAGGGCCGGCGCGGCTACGAACAGCACGATCAGCGCCTGCAGCACCGTGGTCAGGGTGAGCGGGGTCTGGGCGATGCTCTGCATGGCCAGGCCGCCGGCGTGCAGGCCGCCGAACAGCAGGCCGGCCAGCACGGTGCCGAGCGGCCGCGACCGCCCGAGCAGGGCGACGGTGATGGCGTCGAACCCGATCGAGCCGACGATGCCGGCCGACAGCGGGGTGGGTACGCCCGACGCGGTCGGCCCGAGGGCGGCCTGCACGCCGGCCAGGCCGGCCAGTGCCCCGGCCGCCACCATGGTGATCACCGTCGTCCGGGCCACGCTCATCCCGGCAGTGCCGGCGGCGTGTGGGTTGGCTCCCACCGCCCGGATGGCGAATCCGGTGGTGGAGCGATCCAGGAGCCACCACACCGCGACCGCGGCCAGCAGGGCAAGCACGAAACCGAGATGCAGCTGGCCGCCCTGCAGTCGCGGGAAGGTGGCGTTCCAGTCCACGATCGGCGAGATCGGGTCGGTCCGCCCCGGCCGCTGGAACACCGTGGTCGTGAGCAGGTAGGCCAGCAGGCCGGAGGCGATGTAGTTGAGCATGATCGTCACGATCACCTCGTGCGCACCGGCCTTGGCCTTGAGCCAGCCGACGATCCCGCCCCAGAACCCGCCGCCGATCATGCCGCCCAGCACCGCGACCAGCAGGTGGATCACCGGCGGCAGGTCAAGGGCGAACCCGATGTAGGCGGCCAGGATCGCGCCGACGATGGCCTGACCCTGGGCGCCGATGTTGAACAGTCCGGCCCGGAACGCGAGCCCGACGCCGAGCCCGGCGCAGATCAGCGGCGCGGCCTGGGCGGTGGTCTCGGTGATCGGGCCGTAGCCGCCGATCGCCCCGGCGATCAGGGCGGCGTACGCGGTGCTGACCTTCTCCCAGGAAGCGGTCAGCGCATCGCTCGGGCGGGCGAAGAAGTAGGAGAAGGTGCTCCGCACCGCCGTGTCGGAGAAGATCATCAGCAGCGCCCCGACCAGGAACGCGAGCACGAACGCCACCAGGGTGGTGACGACGTCGGACCAGGGAAAGGACCGGCGTGGTCGGCGGTCGGAGCTTGTCGAAGACCGCCCTTCGACAGGCTCGTGGCCCATTCCGGACTCGGACTGAGTGGTGGCGGCGCTCACGACGCTGATCCTTCCAGGGAGGCCTCCAACGCCGCGTCCTCCTCGGCCTGGGTCGTGACCGAGGCACTGGCCAGCGCCTCCTCGGTCGGCACGCCGGCCATCATCAGCCCGAGCACCTCCCGCGACGTGTCCGGTGGCACGATGCCGACGATCCTGCCGCGGTACATCACCGCGATCCGGTCGGCCAGGGCGACCACCTCGTCCAGCTCGGTGGACACGATGAGCACCGCCGTGCCGCGGTCCCGCTCCGCCACCAGCCGCTGATGCAGGAACTCGATGGCGCCGACGTCCACCCCGCGCGTCGGCTGGTTGGCGATCAGCGCCGACAGTGGCCGGGACAGCTCGCGGGCCAGCACCACCTTCTGCTGGTTGCCGCCGGACAGCTCCGACACCGGCGCCTCGACCGACTGGGTGCGGATGTCGAACTCCTTGACCCGCTCCTCGGCGTTGGCCCTGATCCGACCCAGGTCCAGAGCGATGCCCTTGGCGTACGGGGCCTCGTCGAAGTGGTTCAGCACCAAATTCTCGGCCACGGTGAAGGAGCTGACGAAGCCGTCGTGCTTGCGGTCCTCCGGCACGAAGCCCAGCCCGACGTCGATGATCTCCTTGGGGCTCCGGCCGGTGATCGGGCGGCCGTCCAGCAGCACCCGCCCCCGCACGGTCGGCGTGACGCCGAGCAGCGCCTCGGCCAGCTCGGTCTGGCCATTGCCCTGGACACCGGCCACGCAGACGATCTCGCCGCCGGCCACCTCGAGGTCCAGGTCGTCGACCACCAGCGTGCCGTTGGGCGCGGCGACCGACACCCCCTCGAGGACGAGTCGGGGCCTGGCGTCGGTCGCGGCGGGCTCCTTGTCCACCGTCAGGCTGACCGCCCGGCCGACCATCAGCTCGGCCAGAGAGGCCTCGGAGTCGGTCGGCTTGGCCGTCCCGACGACCCGGCCGCGCCGGATGACGGTGATCTTGTCGGCGATCTCCCGCACCTCTCGCAGCTTGTGGGTGATGAAGACGATCGCCCGGCCCTCGTCCCGCAGCGACCGCATCACCGCGATCAGCTCGTCGATCTCCTGGGGAGTCAGCACCGCGGTCGGCTCGTCGAAGATCAGGTACTTCGCGTCGTTGACCAGGGCCTTCAGGATCTCCACCCGCTGCTGCACGCCGACCGGCAGGTCCTCCACCAGGGCGTCGGGGTCGACGTCGAGCCGGTAGCGCTCAGAGACCTCGCGCACCGTTCGCCGGGCCCGGCGCATGTCCAGGAACCCGGCGACGCCGCGCTCACGGCCGAGCACCAGGTTCTCCGCCACGGTGAACACCTCGACCAGCATGAAGTGCTGGTGCACCATGCCGATCCCGGCTGCGATCGCCTCACCGGGGTTGCGGCTCACGTGCGGCACTCCGTCGATGGTGATCGTGCCCGCGTCGGGCTGCAGCAGCCCGTAGAGGACGTTCATCAGGGTCGACTTGCCGGCCCCGTTCTCCCCGAGCAGACAGTGGATCTCGCCCGGGACGATGTCCAGGTCGATGGCGTCGTTGGCGACCAGCGACCCGAAGCGCTTGGTGATCCCCCGCAGGCGGAGACCGCTGTCGGCCTCCGCCGCGGGGGACGTCCCGCTGACCATCAGTGCCCTGACTCCGGCACTATCCCTGCGGCTGGGACTCGGACTCGATCTTGATCTTGCCGCTGATGATGTCGGCCCGCAGGGTGTCCAGCTCGGTCTTGAGCTCGGCCGGGACCTTGCTCTCGAACTGGTTGAACGGCGACAGGCCGGTGCCGTTGTTCTCCAGCGTGCCGACGAACGGCTCGTTGCTGAAGCTGCCGTCCTTGGCCGCGGTGATGGCGTCCTTGACCGCGACGTCCAGGCCCTTGTAGACGCTGGAGATGATGATCGGGCAGTAGGCCTCGGCACTGATGCAGCCGTCGGTGTCCACCCAGATCGCATTCACCTTGCCACCGCTGGCCTTGGCCGCCTGCAGCGCCCCCTCACCGGCCGGACCGGCCACCGGGAAGACGATGTCGGCGCCCTGGCTGATCAGGCCCTGGGCGGTGGTCTGCCCACCCTTGACGTTCTCGAACGGAGCGTCACCCGGCACGAACTGGCCGTCCTGCTTGGCGGCGTCCCAGCCGAGGACCTGCACGTTCTGGCCCTTCTGCTGGTTGTAGTACTCCACGCCCTGGCTGAAACCGTCCATGAAGATCGTCACGGTCGGGATCTTGAGGCCGCCGAAGGTGCCGACCTTCTTGGTCTGCGACATGCCGGCGGCCAGGTAGCCGCCGAGGAAGCTCGACTGCGCGGTGTTGAACACCAGCGGCTTCAGGTTGGTCGCCGCCGGGTAGGTCTCCGGGTCGTTGTTGTCGACGATGGCGAACTTGACGTCGGGGTTCTTCTTGGCCGCGGCGAGGGTGTCGTCGCTGAGCAGGAAGCCCACCGTGACCACGATGTTGCAGTTGGCGTCGACCATGGACTGGATGTTCTTGGCGAAGTCCGCCGTGGTGGTGGACTCCACCTCGCCGGTCTCGATGCCGAGCTCGGCCTTGGCGTCGGTCAGGCCCTTGTACGAGGTCTGGTTGAACGACTTGTCGTCGAAGCCGCCGGAGTCGGAGACCATGCAGGCCTTGAACGCCTCGCCACCGCCGGTCGGACTGCCGGTCGCCGTCGGCTGGGCGGTGGTCTCCCCGCCGGTGCCCGGCGGTTCGGCGCAGCCGGCCAGAGTCAGGGCCGTCGCGCACAAAAGTACGGCTGCGGTGGTCACGGTCCTACGCATTTATTGCCTCCTCGGCATGCTGTTCACAATTTCCTCGCCCCTGGGCGGCGCGGCGCGGCCCGCCTGACAGGCCGCCACGGAAGCACTCTAGTGCCGAGGGCTCAGCCACGGGTCACCTTGCTGTAACAGAACGAGGCGGCCGAGCGCCGGGGGGTACAGCTAACGAGGGGCGTCCGCTCGCGGGCTCGGGCCGGTGGTCGCCATCTCGGCCAGCACCTTCAGACCCACCGCGATGCAGCGCTCGTCCACCGCGAAGGTGGGCTGGTGGATATCGGCGCACTTCTGGCCGGGGGTCCTTACGCCGAGCCGGGCGAGCGCGCCCGGCACCTGCTGCAGCATCCACGCGAAGTCCTCACCGCCCAGGGACTGCTCGGTACTGGCGATGGCCTGCGCGCCGAGCACCCGCTCCGTCGCCAGGGTCATCCGGCGGATCCCCTGGGCGTGGTTCACCGCGGGCGGCACGCCGTCGGTCACCGAGACATCGACCTCGACCCCGAACGGGCGCACGATGTCGGCGGCCAGCTGCGGCAGCAGGTTCTTGGCCTGCTGCCAGCCCGAGACGTCCAGTGCCCGCAGCGTCCCGACGATCGTCCCGGTGCCCGGAATCGCGTTGGCCACCGAGCCGGCGTGCACCGACCCCCACATCAGCGAGACTCCGCTGCGCGGGTCGACCCGGCGAGAGAGCACCAGCTGGGTGGTGGTGGCCAGCTCACCGAGAGCGCCGATGATGTCCTGGGTCAGGTGCGGCCGCGAGGTGTGCCCGCCGGCCCCGGTCAGGGTGATGTCGACCTGGTCCACCGCGGAGGTGATCGCCCCGACCTTGAAGGCCAGCTGGCCGACGTCGGTACGCGGGTCGCAGTGCAGCGCGTAGATCTCGGTCAGGTCCTGCAGCACTCCGCCGTCGATCGCATCCAGCGCGCCGCCCGGGCTGCTCTCCTCGGCGGGCTGGAAGATGAGCCGGACCCCCCGGGGCAGCTGGTCGGCGTCCCGCAGCTGGGCGAGCACCAGTCCGAGACCGATCAGGATCGCGGTGTGCACGTCGTGGCCGCAGGCGTGGCAGACGCCGGGGTTTCGGGAGGCGTACGGGACGTCCTTCCGATCGGTGATCGGCAGTGCGTCGATGTCGGCCCGGAAGCCGATCAGGCCGTCGGCGTAGTCGAACCCGGCAGGCAGGATGTCGCAGTACGCTCCGGTGCCGACCGGCAGCACCTTGGTCACCAGGCCGGCCCGCTCCAGCTCCTCGACGATCACGGCGGTGGTGCGGTGCTCGAGGTTGCTCACCTCGGGGTGGGCATGCAGATCACGCCGGATCTCGATCAATCGGGTCTCGAGCGAGGCGACCAGCCCGAAGATGGTGTGCCGCCGCTCGCTGTCTGTCCCCTGCACCCGCATGATTCGCATCAGTCTTACATGACGACCGAAGTCGTACGGGATGACGAGGCCATCCGTAACGGAACAGTCACAGCTGAGGGCTACCCCGTCACGGGGTCGCTACTCGGCCGCCTTGACCGCGAGGACCGGCACGCTGACGCTGAGCAGGATCCGGCTCGCCGCACTGCCGAGGATCAGCTTGCCGACCGGGCTGCGCCGGCGTAGGCCGATCACGATCAGGTCGGCGCCGGTCTCCAGGGCCACCGCCTCCAGCTGCGAGGCGATGTCCCGCCCGTCGCTCAGCTGCCGCAGCTCCGTGGGCACCGGGGCTCGCGCCAGCTCGGTCGCCAGCTCGTCCCGGGCGTCTCCCTGCACGAAGCGCTCGTCCACCAGTGCGTCGCCGCGGGTCGCGTTGACCACGACCAGCCGGGTTCCCCGCAGGTCGGCCTCGGCGATGCCTCGGACCAGGGCCGCCCGGCCCTCGGGACTCGGCACGTAGCCGACCACCACCGCGGTCACCCGACGCTCACCTCCTCGGGGGCGTCCCGCCGCTGGTAGCGCCGGCGCAGCACCGGCGGCACCGCGATGGCCAGCAGAGCCACGACGTAGACGACCACGGCGAACGGCGACGAGACGAGCGCCAGCGGGTTGCCCTCGCCGATGGCGATCGCCCGCCGCAAGTTCGCCTCGGCCACCGGACCGAGGATCAGGCCGATGACCGCCGGCGCCACCGGCCAGCCGAACCGGCGCATGGCGAAGCCGAGCAGGCCGAGGATGAGCAGGATGACCAGGTCCAGCGGGTCGGCGTTGACCGCGTAGGAGCCGAGTGAGGCGAACAGCAGGATGCCGGCGTACAGGTAGGGCCGCGGGATCTGCAACAGCTTCACCCAGATCCTGGCCAGCGGCAGGTTGAGCACCAGCAGCATCACGTTGCCGATGAACAGCGAGGCGATCAGGGCCCAGACCAGAGTCGACTCGTTGGAGAGCAGGGTCGGGCCGGGCTGGATGCCGTAGGTCTGGAAGGCGGCCAGCAGGATGGCGGCAGTCGCGGAGGTGGGCAGGCCGAGGGTCAGCAGCGGCACCAGCACCCCCGCAGCAGCGGCGTTGTTGGCCGCCTCCGGCCCGGCCACCCCCTCGATCGCCCCACGGCCGAA
>DASQVF010000210.1:0-8414 GCA_035640915.1 Propionibacteriaceae bacterium | reverse complement strand
GTAGACCTCGACGGCGATCTCCTCCACCTCGGCCACAGTGTGCCCCTCGATGAACCCCAGCGTCGTGCTGCGGGCCGCCTGGATGTGCGAAGGATTCTCCTTCCCGACCAGCCGGAAGTAGGTCTGCAGCCAGACGCCCCTCAGGATCACCCGGGTGGGAAAGAACCCGCGCCGGTAGAAGCCTCGGGCCAGATGGAACATCGAGGCGCCCTGCATCACCGTGTTGTCCAGGTCGAAGAAAGCGGCGGCGCCGGAGTCCTCCGTGATCAGCGGGGCGGCCGGACCGGGACCGACCTCGACGCCCAGCGGACCGGGCGCGGCGAGCGGGTCCGCCGGGTCGACCCAGATGGCCGAGGCGTCGCTGGCGGGCAGGGGCTCGACCTGCTCGCCGTGCCCCGACACCGGGTTCTCCGGCCCCTTGTCAGAGCCCTCCGGTACGGTCACGCCACCACCCTAGACGTGGAAGACTCGACGTGATGATCGACGAGTCGCCGTACGAGCTCGCGGTCGCCGAGGCGGCCGCCTACGCCAACTTGACCGACCTGTTGACGGAGCAGGCGGTCGCCCGACCCGACGCCGAGGCAGCGGTGCAGGCTCTGCCCGAGCGGCGCAGCCTCACGTGGGCGGCGCTCGACCGGCAGGTCGGTGGGGTTGCCCGGGGCCTGAACCAGCGCGGGCTGGTGGCCGGGCATCGGGTCGGCCTCCTCGGTCCCAATCGCCTGGAGTTCGTGGTGGCCTACCTCGCGGTGCTGCGGGCCGGGCTCGTCGCCGTACCGGTGGACCCCGACCTCGAGCCGCCGGAGCGGAACTCGATGTTGCGGCACTGCGGGGTCGCCGCTGTCCTGACCGCCGAGGGACTGGCCGACGTCGAGGGACCCTCGCTGCCGCTGACCCCGGCCGGATTGTCGGACCTGGCCGAGCGAGGCAGCGACCCGGTCACCTCGCCCCGCGATCCCGAGGCGCTGGCCGCCCTGGTGTACACCGCCGGCACCACCGGCGACCCGAAGGCGGTGATGCTCAGCCACCGGGCGCTGCTCGCCCAGGCCGAGCACACCGCGGCCCTCGACATCATCGGACCTGGGACGACGGTGCTGGCTGCGCTGCCGTTCTTCGGAGTGTTCGGGCTCAACGCCGTCCTCGGCGGCTGGCTGCGGTCGGGAGCCCGGATGGTGGTCATGGACGGCTTCGACGGGTTCTTCGATGTGGTCCACCGCGAGGAGGTGACCAACCTGCCCACCGCACCGGCTCTGCTCTCCCGCATCGGACACGATGAGCGGGCGACGACCCACCTGACCTCGGTCACCACCGTTGTCTGCGGCGGAGCCGCGCTGCCGGAGGAGGTTCGGGAGGAGTTCGGTGCGCGGACCCGGCTGCGGGTCGACCTCGGCTATGGCCTGACCGAGGCTGCCGGTGGCGTCTCGACCACCGTCGGCGGGCGGCTGCTCGGCCACGGACACGTTGGGCGGCCCCTGCCGGGCGTCGAGGTCCGGATCGGCGGCGGGGACGGCGACGAGCCCGGGGAGATCGAGATCCGGGGGGCCAACCTGTTCTCCGGCTACTGGCCGGACGGCTCGGGCGGCCCCGGTCCGGACGGGTGGTTCGCCACCGGCGACGTCGGCTACCTGCGCGACGGCGAGCTGTTCCTCCTCGACCGGGCCCAGGAGTTGATCTCGGTCAGTGGCTTCCACGTCTACCCCGTGGAGGTGGAGGAGGCGATCCTCGAGCTGCCCGAGGTCGAGTCGGTGGCCGTGCTCGGCCGGCGGGACTCCGGTACCGGGTCGCAGGTGGTGGCGTTCGTCACCGGGTCGTCGCTGACCCCGGAGACCGTCGCGGCGCACTGCGCCGAGCGGCTGGCGAAGTTCAAGCGCCCCGCCGTCGTCGTCGTCGTGGACGCACTGCCCCGCGGCGCCACCGGTCAGGTCCAGAAGGGCCGGCTGCGCGGCACGCTGCCCGCGGAGGGAGTCTCGTGACGCCCCGGGTGCTGGTCCTCACCCGACCGGGCTGCCACCTCTGCGACCAGGCGATCGAGGTCGTGGCAGCGGTGTGCGCCGAGGTCGGCGAGGCGTACGCAACCCGCGACGTCGACGAGGACCCGGACCTCCGCCGGACCTACACCGACCAGGTGCCGGTGACCTTCGTGGACGGCGCCCAGCACGACTTCTGGCGGGTCGACCCGACACGGTTGCGGGCGGCGCTGACCCGGCCGCGCCCCGCCGTCGACCCTGAGGGGGGACGACCCCCCTCGGACCCCCCGCACAAGATCTGAACGTGCTGTTCGACCTCCGGACGCTGCGCGGGCTGAGCGAGGGCCGGGTCACCGCGACCTACCGGCGTTGGACGACGGTGCGTCCCCGGATTGGCTCGCGCTTCACCACCCGGGTCGGGGTGGTGGAGGTGACCAGCGTCGATCCGGTCGACCCGGCCGCCCTGACCGCCGAGGACGCGTCCGCGGCGGGGTTCGAGTCTCGCGAGGCGCTGCTCGCCTGGACGGCCAGGAAGGGGACCGGCGACCTGTACCGAGTCGGCATCCGGCTGGCCGGCCCTGACCCGCGCGTCGCCCTCCGCGCCCTGGACGACCTCGACGAGGTGGAGGTCGCGGCTCTGACCGCGAAGATGGACCGGATGGACCGGGCGGCCGACCGGCCCTGGACGCGGCAGGCCCTGGAGCTGATCGCTGCGCACCCGGGGATCGTCTCCACCGAGCTGGCGGCCGCCGCCGGTCAGGAGCGGGCGTACTTCAAGATCAGGATCCGCCGGCTCAAGGCTCTCGGCCTGACCGAGTCGCTGGAGGTCGGCTACCGCCTCTCCCCGCGCGGAGAGGCGTTTGTGCGCACCTTCACAAGCGACCTAGAGTGAGATGACCAGGTCATATTCGGGCGGACGGAGTTCAGGAGGGGCGTTGACGCAGACCTTCTCTCCCGATCCCCTCCGCTCCGTCGGCCCGCTCAAGGGCATTCCCGACGCCACCGTGGCCCGGCTCCCGGTGTACCTCCGGGTCCTCAACCAGCTGATCGAGAACCGCATCGAGGTGGTCAGCAGCCGCGCGCTGGCCGAGGCCGCCGGCGTCAACCCGGCCCAGCTGCGCAAGGACTTGTCCTACCTCGGCTCCTACGGCACCCGCGGCGTCGGCTACGACGTGCGCAACCTGCGGCACCAGATCGGCCGTGAGATCGGCTCGACCCACGACTGGCCGGTGATCATCGTCGGAATCGGCAACCTCGGCACCGCCCTCGCCAACTACTCCGGCTTCTACAGCCGCGGTTTCCGCGTGGTCGGCCTGGTCGACCCCAACCCGGAGCTGGTCGGCAAGCAGATCCACGGCCTGGCCATCTGCGACCTCACCGACCTGGAGGACGTCGTCCGGCGGACGGGCGCGGCCATCGGGGTCATCGCCACTCCGGCCGAGGCGGCGCAGGCTGTGACCGACCGCCTGGTGTATCTGGGTGTCACCAGCATCCTCAACTTTGCACCGACGGTGCTGGTGGTTCCCGAGGGCGTCAACGTCCGTAAGGTCGATCTCGGGCAGGAGCTGCAGATCCTCGCCTACCACGAGCAGCGCAAGAACGAGGACAACCTGCAGGCGTACGCAGCACGAGGAGGAAGTAGTCGATGAGTGTCCTGGTGGTGAGCGTCTCCCACAAGTCGACGTCGGTCGCGCACCTCGCCGACCTCGCCCTGGACGCGGCGACCGCACTCAAGCTGGCCGACGAGCTGCTGACCAGTGATCACATCGACGAGGCCGTCGTGCTGGCTACCTGCAACCGCACCGAGATCTACGCCTCGGTCTCGCGCTTCCACGGCGCCCTGGACGACGCCACCGCAGCCCTGGCCGATCTCGGTGGGCTGAGCGTGGCCGAGCTGCAGGACCGCTGCGCGGTCTACTTCGACGAGGGCGCCGTGGCGCACACCTTCGCCGTCGCCGCCGGTCTGGACTCGGTGGTGATCGGGGAGAGCCAGGTCCTCGGCCAGGTGAAGAGCGCTCTCACCGCCGCCCAGTCGGCGGGCACCGTCGGGACCGTGCTCAACGCCTTGTTCCAGCAGGCGCTGCGCGTCGGCAAGCGGGTACAGGCCGAGACCGGGATCGGCAGCGCCGGGCGCTCACTGGTGAGCGTCGCCTACCGGCTGCTGACCGACGAGCGCGGTCCGTTGGCCGGTCAGCGAGTCCTGGTGGTGGGCGCCGGCGCGATGGCCGGGCTGGCCGCCCGCACCGCCGCCGCCGTCGGCGCCGAGGTGACCTGTGTCAATCGCACTCTGGCCCGGGCCCAGCTGCTCGCCGATGCCGTCGGCGGCCGCGCGGTCCCGCTGACCGAGCTCGGCGCGGCGTTGACCGCCGCCGACGTGCTGGTCACCTGCACCGGCGCCCGGACCCTGACCCTCACCGCAGCCGACCTGGCCGGAACCCCGGTTCGCGGCGTGGTGGACCTCGCCCTTCCCGCTGACGTCAGCGCCGACGTGGCCGAGGCGGGCATCACCCTGGTCAACCTGGACCGGCTGGTTGTCGAGCAGCACGACGCGGCCGGCGCCGCGGAGGTCGGGGCCGCTCGGCAGCTGGTCCAGACCGAGGTCAGCGACTTCCTGGCGGTGCGGCGCGCCGCGCAGGTGGCTCCCACGGTGGTGGCTCTGCGCACCATGGCCTCCGACGTGGTCGCCGGGGAGCTGCGCCGCCTGGAGTCCCGGCTGCCCGGGCTGGACGGCCACGAGCGGAACGAGGTGCAGCGCACGGTACGCCGGATCGTGGACAAGCTGCTGCACGCGCCCACCGTCCGGGTCCAGGAGCTGTCCAGCGACCCTGAGGCCCCGGACTACGCCGCCGCGCTGCGCGAGCTCTTCGCCCTGGACCCGCAGGCCGTTGCCGCGGTGCTGTCCCCGGAAGTCCGCCCCTAGTGGGCGCGGCCACGAAAGGCTCCGGGGCGTGACCGCGCCCCTTCGCCTGGGCGCCCGCACCTCGCCGCTGGCCCGGGCCCAGGTCGAGCTGGTCGGGGCCGCACTGTCCGCTCGCGGCGTGCCGTGGACGTTCGTCGGCGTGACCACCCGGGGCGACGTCGACCGCCGGCACCTGGCTGAGATCGGCGGCACCGGGCTGTTCGTCGGTGCGGTCCGCGACGCCCTGCGGGCCGGCTCGATCGACGTCGCCGTGCACTCGCTCAAGGATCTGCCGACCGGTGCCGAGGTCGACATCCAGGTGACCGCGGTGCCGGCTCGCGAGGACACCCGCGACGTCCTGATCGGTCGCCGGCTGGCCGACCTGGGCGACGGCGTACGCGTCGGCACCGGCTCCCCACGGCGCGCCATGCAGCTGCACGACTGGGCCGCTCGCTCCGGCATCGCGCTGGAGGTGGTGCCCGTCCGGGGCAACGTCGACACCCGGATCGGGCTGGCGGATCGAGGCGAGCTGGACGCGGTGGTGCTGGCCGCCGCCGGCCTGCGCCGGCTCGGCTACCTGCGCCCTGAGCCTGTCGAAGGGCCCCTTCGGCAAGCTCAGGACGGCGCTTCGACAGGCTCAGGCCACATGCCTCTCGTGGTCCGCTCGCTGCCGGCCGAGATCCTCGACTACGCCGTGATGCTCCCCGCCCCCGGTCAGGGTGCGCTGGCCCTGGAGACCTCCACCGCCCTGGCCGGCGACGCCCGGGCCGCGGTGGCCGCTCTCGACGACCCCGTGGCCCACGCCGAGGTCCGGGCGGAGCGGGGGTTCCTGGCGGCTCTCGAAGCCGGCTGCACCGCACCGGTGGGAACCCGGGCCGTTGTCAAATCTGTCCGCGGGAGCACCGCCGATTTGACTCTGACCGCGGTAATTGGGAGAACGTTACTGAGCAACTTGGCCGAGCCCCTTCCAGCGGACTCCGTCCTCCGATTCGAGGCGCACGACCCCGCGTCTGAACCGTGGGATTTCGGGGTACATCACGCGGGTCGGGTCCTGACCGGGCTGCCCGACCTCCCACGCCCGCGCCGATAGAAGACTCGGCAGGGGAGCACAACAGAACGCGAGAAGTCAGTGAGCACATCTTCGGCCCGCACCCCTCGGACCCAGACCCCCACGGCTCCCACCGCCGCACCCGCGACCCGGGCGCGGGTGATCTTCGTCGGTACCGGTCCCGGTGACCCCGACCTGCTGACGCTGGGCGCGATCGCGGCCCTGGCCGACGCGAGCGCGGTGATCCTGGACGACGACCGGCAACGCGAGATCCTCGCCCACCCCGCGATCAAGCTGGCCGAGGGCGCGGAGGTGACGACCATCGGCCTGACCGAGGCGCGGCGGCCGCTCACCCCGTCCGCTCGGGCCAAGATCGTGCTCAAGCACGCGACGTCCGGAGCGCGCGTCGTCCGGCTCGTCACCGGTGACCCGTTCCTGGACAACGCCATCGCCGACGAGGCCGCGGCCTGCGTCCGCGGCGGCATCGACTTCGAGGTCGTGCCCGGGGTGTCCAGCCTGACCGCGGTGCCGGAGTACGCCGGGATCGACCTGATCCACGCCGGCGGCGTGCAGTTCGCGTCGGTCACCGACGGGAAGTTCGGCCGGGCCAACACCGTCGACTGGGGCACTGCGTCCACCGTTGTGGTCAGCACCAGGGTGTCGATGATCGGCGGTCTGGTCGAGGCCGCGCTGGCGGCCGGCCGCGCCAAGGACGACCCTGTGATCGTCACCCTGCACGGCGGCAGCACCGAGCAGATCACCCTGCCGACCACCCTGGACGGCCTGGTGCCGGCGGTGAAGTCGGTCCGGGCGCCGGCCTCCGACCCGGTGCACGTGATCATGGGCGCGGCGGCCGAGCAGCGGCAGGAACTCAGCTGGTACGAGACCAAGCCGCTGTTCGGCTGGCGGGTGCTGGTGCCGCGGACCAAGGACCAGGCCGGCCCGATGGTGGCCCGGCTGCGGACCTACGGAGCACACAGCGAGGAGGTGCCGACCATCTCGGTCGAGCCGCCGCGCAGCCCGCTGCAGATGGACAAGGCGATCCGCGGCCTGGTCGAGGGCCGCTACGAGTGGGTGGCCTTCACCTCGGTGAACGCGGTCAAGGCGGTGCGGGAGAAGTTCGAGGAGTACGGGTTGGACGCCCGCGCCTTCTCCGGTCTCAAGGTCGCCGTGGTCGGCGAGGTCACCGCCCAGGCGCTGCAGGCCTGGGGGATCGAGCCGGACCTGGTGCCGAGCGGTGAGCAGTCCGCCGCCGGGCTGGCCGCGGAGTTCCCGCCGTACGACGACGTACTGGACCCGATCAACCGGGTCTTCCTGCCCCGCGCCGACATCGCCACCGAGACCTTGTCGGAGGGTCTGCAGGCGCTGGGCTGGGAGGTGGAGGACGTCACCGCCTACCGCACCGTGCGCGCCACCCCGCCGCCGGCGCCGGTGCGCGAGGCGATCAAGACCGGCAAGTTCGACGCGGTGGTCTTCACCTCCTCCTCGACGGTGCGCAACCTGGTCGGCATCGCCGGCAAGCCGCACCCGCAGACGGTCATCGCGGTGATCGGGCCGGCGACGGCGCGGACCTGCGAGGAGCACGGACTGCGGGTCGACGTGGTGGCGGCCAAGCCCTCGGTGGTCGAGCTGGCGGACGCGTTGGCCAGCTTCGCGGCCGCCCGGCGGGACGCGTTCCTGGCCGACGGCGAACCGGTGCTCCGACCGTCGCAGAAGAAGCCCAGCCCGCGGCGTCGCTGAGGTGCCGACGGCGCCCCCGCTGTGACGGAAAACTCCACCAAGGTCGACTTTTCACCCTTGGTATCGGGCCTGGAGGGTGAAAACTCAACATTGGTGGAGTTTTCCGAAGCCGAGGAGAGAGGACGGGAGCGATGACGGTCCCGGTCATCCGGCCGCGCCGACTGCGCACGTCGCCAGGCATGCGGGCGATGGTCGCGGAGACCACGCTGCAGCCCCGCCAGCTGGTGCTGCCGATCTTCGTGGCCGAGGGGCTGTCGGAGCCGCGGCCGATCGGCTCGATGCCCGGGGTCGTGCAGCACACCCTGGAGACGGTGCGCAAGGCGGCCGTCGAGGCGGCGGACGCCGGCCTGGCCGGGGTGATGCTGTTCGGTATCCCGAAGACCAAGGACGCCGTCGGCAGCCAGGCGCTGGATCCCGACGGCATCCTCAACGCCGCCATCGCCGCGGTGCGCTCCGAGGTCGGCGACGAGTGCCTGGTGATGTCCGACGTCTGCCTGGACGAGTTCACCGACCACGGGCACTGTGGGGTGCTGACGCCCTCCGGGCTGGTCGACAACGACGCCACGGTGCAGATCTACGCGGAGATGGCCGTCCGGCACGCAGCGGCCGGGGCCCATGTGGTCGCCCCCAGCGGGATGATGGACGGCCAGGTCGGCGCCATCCGCCAGGCGCTGGACGGCGCCGGGGCGCAGGACGTGGCCATCCTGGCGTACGCCGCGAAGTACGCGTCGGCGTTCTACGGACCGTTCCGGGAGGCGGTCGC